>NZ_JBSGXU010000009.1:0-91084 GCF_053610205.1 Streptomyces sp. NPDC054932
CCCTTGCGCTGTCAGCTCCTGCGCAGTGCGGTCATCAGGGCCCGCACGTCCTCGACCGCCGCGGCCACCAGAGCCTCCCGGTCGGGGTCCGGCAGGGGCGTGACCCGCGGGTCGGAACCGACCTCGCCCGTCGCGTCGTAGATCATCACGTCGATCGTGAACACCGCGCCGCCGTCACGGACCCGCAGCCGGAGGTCGTTCCCGGTCCCGGGTCCGGTGACGAGGGCCTCCTCCCCCACTCCGGGCACCGACTCCCACCCGCCGGCGTCGTGGACGTACATCCGGCCGGCAGGGGTGTCGAGCGCGAACTCGGCCGACGGATCGGTCTTCTTGTGCAGTTCGACCGTGGCCGCGACGTACAGGGTCCCGCGGGAGGCCGGCCTGTCGCTGCTGCGGGAGCACGACGCCCAGTCCAGGGCCGGCTGCCGACTGCCCGCCTGCGGTGCGGCGTCCGGGAGGCCGCCCAGCATCCCGTCCAGGGTCGGGGCCCCGAACTGGCCGCACAGGTCGTCGGTGACCCGGTAGCGGACCTCCGGCTCGGCCAGCCGGTCCCCGAAGGCGTACAGACCGCCCGCCCACAGTGCGGAGGTGGCCACGACCGCCGCCGCCGCCCACCACCACGGCCGTGCCCGCGCCCGCACGGGCTCGCGCACCACTACGTCCTGTGCGACCTCGGCCGGGTGCGCCGACTCCCACTCCCCGTCGAGCTCGGGCTCGCCGATCATCCCGCCCCCTATTTCTTCAGAGCCGCCATCAGTTCGCGGGTGTCCTCGATCAGGGCCGCCTGGACCGCGTCGGCATCCGTGGCGGGACGGCCGTTCTTCTCCTCGTAGGTGACGGCGGACGCTGCGACGGTGAACACCGCGCCCCCGTCCAGCACCTTGAGGTTCAGCCACTGCCCGCCGGGCCACACCGTCAGCACGGCACGCTCGCCCAGGCCCGGCACCACTTCGGTGCGCGGGGCGCCGTACTTGGCGATCTCCCCGACTTCCGGCAGGCCGAACTCGACCGAGGGATCGGTCTTCTTGTGCAGGTCGACCTGGGCGACCACGATGAAGTCCGGCATTCCCTCGACGTTCTGCAGGTGGCACGCCGCCCCGTCCACGGCGGGGTGGACGTTCTCCTGATTCATCGGCCTGGCCTTGTGCAGGTCCCCCGCGATCCCGCCCAGCGTCTGGGCCCGGAAGTCCTCGCACAGGTTCTGCGACGCCCGGTAGGAGATCTCCGGTCCGGCAAGCCGGTCCCCGAGGGCGTACAGACCGCCCGCCCACACCGCCGAGGCGGCCACGACCCCGCCGAGGGCCCACAGCCACGGCCTCGCACCGCCCGCCGCCCGCTCGCGCGGAGCGGGCCCCTCCCCCGGTCCGCCCGGTCTCCCCGACCGCGCCGGATCCAAGGACTCGGTCTTCCACTCCCCGCCGAGCTCCGGTTCGGTGATCATGACTTTCCCCCCAGTGTCACTGCTCTCGCGGCGCCGCCGTCAGCCGCACATTTCTTCGATCATCGCAGCCCCGCTCGACGGAATATCTAGTTCCGCGAGTCGGGTGCATCAAGCCCCCCGCTCAGGGCCGTCGAACCGTGCGGCGCCGGGCCGACCATGCCGGCTCCGTGGTGGTGCTGCTCGCGCGAGTACGCCTTCAGGTACCCCACCACCGTGTTGGTGACGGCCACCAGCGGTACGGCGACGACCGCACCGCCGATGCCCGCGATCATGCCGCCGGCGGCCACCGAGAGCACCACCGCGAGCGGGTGCACCCGTACCGCCCGGCCCAGGATGAAGGGCTGGAGCACGTGGCCCTCGATCTGCTGCACCGCCAGCACCACGAGCAGCACCATCAGGGCGGTGAACACGCCCTGCGTCACGAGCGCCACGACCACCGCGAGGGCCCCGGACACCACGGCGCCGACCAGCGGGATGAACGCGAACAGGAAGATGAAGACGGCCAGCGGCACCGCCATCGGCACGTCCAGGAAGTAGATGCCGAGGCCGATGAAGATGGCGTCGATGAGGGCGACGATGACCGTGCCGCGCACGTACGCGGTCAGTGTGCGCCAGGCGCGCGGACCGGCACCGGCGACACCGGCGCGGGCGGCGTTCGGGACCAGGCCCAGCGCCCAGTTCCAGATGCGCTTGCCGTCGTAGAGCAGGAAGAGCGTGGAGAACATCGCGAGCAGAATGCCCGTCAGGACCTCGACGAGCACCGTCACGCCCTGCAGACCGGCGGAGGTGATCTGCTCGGTGTTGGTGCCGATGGTCTCGCTGAGGTTCTTCGCGATGTCGTTGATCTGCTTCTCGGTCACGTGGAACGGACTGTCCAGTGCCCAGAGCTTGAGCTCGTTGATGCCGTCGCGGACCCGGTCGGAGAGGTCGTCGAGGTTCTCCATGACCTGCCAGACCACGAACCAGCCGACGAGCCCGATGACCACGAAGCCGAGGATCGCCGTGACGGCCGTGGCCAGCCCGCGCGGCAGGCCCAGTCTGCGCAGCCGGACCACGAAGGGCTGGAGCATCGCCGTGACGAGCATGGCGGCGGCGAAGGCGAGGACGACCAGGCGGACTTCGCTGATCACCTTCATCAGCACCCAGAGCATCCCGGCGAGCAGCAGCAGCCGCCAGCTGGCCTCGGCGGCGACGCGCATCCCCCAGGGGACGGCGCTCGCCGGGTCGGGGCGCGCGGGCGCGGACGGCGCCGCCAGGTGCGGCGCGGGGACCATCGGCGGACCGAGGGGCGGCATGGGCACGGTCGCAACGGCGGCAGGGGCCTCGGGGGGTGCCGGGGGCCGTCCGGGCGCGGCGGGGCCCGGCAGGTCGCCGCTGGTCTCCGCCTCCACCTCGGCGCGCCGCTCGTTGAGCCGCGCCTCCATCCGGTTCAGCCTGTTCCCGAGCCGGCCGAGCCAGCCTTCCCGCTTCGCCATGTCGCTTCCTTCCCCCGCCCCGGTCTGCGGGCTCACCCCGAAGACCGTACACGCGAGGAGCCCCGCACCGTAGGACGGTGCGGGGCTCTCCCGGGTCGTGCAGCCGTGCGGCGACGAGGCCGCAGGCCCGTTTCTAGTACCAGCCGTTGTTCTGGTGGAAGCTCCAGGCGCCGCAGGGGCTGCCGTAGCGGTCCTCCATGTAGTTCAGACCCCACTTGATCTGCGTGGCGGGGTTGGTGCGCCAGTCCGCGCCGGCCGAGGCCATCTTCGAACCGGGCAGCGCCTGGACCAGACCGTACGCGCCCGAAGACTTGTTCACGGCCAGGTAGTTCCAGGTGGATTCCTGGTTGATGATGTTCGAGAAGCACTGGAACTGGCCGGCCGGGACCATCTGCTGGGCGATGGCCTTGACCTGCGCGACCGTGTAGGAGGCCTGGACCGGGAAGTCGCCGGAGTCGCGGGCGGACCGGCTCGCGACCTGCTCCTTCTCCTCGCGCTCCCGCTTCGCCTTGGCGTCGGCCTCGGCCTTCTCCTTCTCGGCCTCGGCCTTCTTGGACTTGGCGTCCTCGGCGGCCTGGACGCGCGCGGCCTCCTCGGCGGAGCGCTTGGCGTCGGCATCGGCGGAGTGGGCGATGGCATCGGCCTGCTGCGTCAGGGACGCGCTCTGGACCTCTGCCTGGTCGCCGACCGGGATTTCGGAAAGGAGAGTCGCGCCGGACGCGGTCGTCTCGAGATCGTTCGTGGGGTCGCCGGTGGCAACGCCCACGACTGCGCCGACGGTGGTGACCGCGGTGGCCGAAGCCACGGCGAACCCCCGGACCGAGATCCGGCTCACACGGTGTCCTTCCAGCAGCGTCCGCAGTGACCGCGCGGGCGCAAAAGTGCCCTCGACTCTGGCCTCCGTGGTTCTACGGTCACTGGAGGCGCGGGCCCGTGGGCAACTCCCCTTGCGGAGGTTGCCGCGTGAAGCTCCGGGCGGCATACGGCAATCGACTGTGGAGTTGTGGTGCTGCGCGTATCTCACGGGAGATACAGGTGTGCCGTATGCGGGGCCTGACGGAAACCAGACTCTGCCGGAACGCGACACCGCAAGGCAATTCTCCGTTGCGTGTGAAAGGTCACACCTGGCATGTCGCAGCTGATTCGGGCAAACACCTGTGCAGCACGACGCCGCCCGGCTAAGCTCTGGGGCCTTTGCCGGGCGGCGTCAACTCACCTTCCCACTATGAGGTTTTTGACCGATTCGACCGTCGGGGTGGACGGCCGGCCGGTCGGGCCGGGGTCAGAGGTTCTCCAGCATCTCGGTGACCAGAGCGGCGATCGGGGAGCGCTCGGAACGCGTCAGCGTGATGTGCGCGAAGAGCGGGTGGCCCTTCAACTTCTCGACCACGGCGACCACTCCGTCGTACCGCCCGACCCTCAGGTTGTCCCGCTGGGCGACGTCGTGGGTCAGAACGACCCGCGAATTGGCCCCGATCCGGGACAGAACGGTCAGCAGGACATTGCGCTCCAGCGACTGCGCCTCGTCCACGATCACGAAGGCGTCGTGCAGCGAGCGGCCGCGGATGTGCGTGAGCGGCAGGACCTCCAGCATCCCGCGGTTCAGCACTTCCTCGATGACCTCGCGCCCGGCCACCGCCGAGAGGGTGTCGAAGACCGCCTGCGCCCAGGGGCTCATCTTCTCGGACGCGTCCCCGGGCAGGTAGCCCAGATCCTGGCCGCCCACCGCGTACAGCGGCCTGAAGACCATCACCTTCTGATGCTGCCTCCGCTCCAGCACCGCCTCCAGCCCCGCGCAGAGCGCCAGCGCCGACTTTCCGGTGCCGGCCCGGCCGCCCATCGAGATGATCCCGATCTCGGGGTCGAGGAGGAGGTCCAGCGCGATGCGCTGCTCGGCGCTGCGGCCGTGCAGCCCGAAGGCCTCGCGGTCGCCGCGTACGAGCTTCACGTTGCCGTCCGCCGTGACCCGGCCGAGGGCCTTGCCGCGCTCGGACTGCAGGACCAGTCCCGTGTGCACGGGCAGTTCCGCGGCTTCCGGCACGTAGAGGCGGTCCTCCGAGTAGAGGAGGTCCACCTGCTCCCCGGACAGGCCGATCTCGCTCATGCCCGTCCAGCCGGCGTCGGTGATCGCGAGCTCGGCGCGGTACTCCTCGGCGATCAGCCCCACGGAGGAGGCCTTGATGCGCAGTGGGAGATCCTTCGAGACCACCGTGACGTCGTAGCCCTCGGCCTGGAGGTTGCGGGCGACCGCGAGGATCCGCGAGTCGTTGTCCCCCAACCTGAAGCCGGCGGGCAGGACGCTCGTGTCGGAGTGGTTGAGCTCGACGCGCAGGGTGCCGCCCAGATCGCCCAGCGGGATGGGGGCGTCCAGGCGACCGTTGCGAACCCGGAAGTCGTCGAGCAGGCGCAGGGCCTGGCGCGCGAAGTAGCCGAGTTCGGGATGGTGCCTCTTTGCCTCCAGCTCGGTGATCACCACGATCGGGAGCACGACCTCGTGCTCGTCGAAGCGGGAGATCGCATTGGGGTCTGCCAGCAGGACGCTGGTGTCGAGGACGTAGGTCCGCCTGTCGGGCAGGCGGCTCTTTGTGCTGGTCACCACGGAAGGACGTACCCCCTCGGAAGAGGTCGGGCCATGAAGACCGGACCGGTCATCGGCACCCATGCCAGGGCCGATTTCCGGCCCTCCACTCCGTCCGTGCGAACCGCACGTGCGTCCTGGTGCAAAGGGCCTCCCGGGCGGACGACCCCATGCCGTCCGCTGAGACTCGACACCCGTGGATCGGGCATCGACCTGAAAGGGATATTCCCCGAACAGGCCAGGCCATGCCATGGCATATGACGGACGCTCGGTGAATCCCTGGTGAAGGCTTCGAGGGGAGGGAGTGGCGGGACCTACGGGGAATCAGGTGCCGTAGCGCCGGTGACGGGCCGCGTAGTCGCGCAGGGCCCGCAGGAAGTCGACCTTCCGGAAGGCCGGCCAGAAGACTTCGCAGAAGTAGTACTCGCTGTGCGCGCTCTGCCACAGCATGAATCCGGACAGCCGCTGCTCGCCGCTGGTGCGGATGACGAGGTCCGGGTCCGGCTGGCCGCGGGTGTAGAGGTGCTCGGCGATGTGGTCGATGTCGAGGATCTCGGCGAGCTCCTCGAAGGAGGTGCCCTTGCGCGCGTGCTCCAGCAGCAGCGAGCGGACCGCGTCGGCGATCTCCTGGCGGCCGCCGTAGCCGACGGCGACGTTGACGAGTATCCCGTCGATGTCGTGGGTGGCCTGCTCGGCCTCCTTCAGGACGGTCTGCGTCCGGGCGGGCAGGATGTCGAGGTTGCCGACGTGGTGGACGCGCCAGCGGCCGTCCGCGGCGAGGCCCCGCACGGTGTTCTCGATGATGTTGAGCAGCGGGCGGAGCTCGACCTCGGGGCGGTCCAGGTTGTCCGTGGAGAGCATCCACAGGGTGACGACCTCGACGTCCGTCTCGGTGCACCAGCCCAGCATCTCGGAGATCTTGTCGGCGCCGGCCTGGTGGCCCTGCTCCGTGGTCCCTCCGGACGCCTTCGCCCAGCGGCGGTTTCCGTCCAGGATGACGCCGATGTGCTTCGGCGCCGCGTCATGGTCGAGGCGGCCTTCCACCCGGCGCGCATAAAGCCTGTACACCAGGTCGCGCAGCTTCACGATCTTCCAGCCCCTCCGTGCCTTGCCCCCGTGCGAAATGCGGTCCCTCCCCCGAGTCCGCCACATTACTGCGCGGTGGGATCGGGTACCCAACTCGGTCTGTCACAACTCCGTGATAGGGAGGACAACGTGACTGATACCAATCCCTATCGGGCAGAGCCCTCGCGCTACGACTCCATGGAGTACCGGCGCACCGGCCACAGCGGCCTCAAGCTCCCCGCCATCTCCCTCGGCCTCTGGCACAACTTCGGCGACGACAGGACGCTGGAGTCCCAGCGGGCAATCCTCCGCCGGGCCTTCGACCTCGGCATCACCCACTTCGACCTGGCGAACAACTACGGTCCGCCGCCCGGCTCGGCCGAGCTGAACTTCGGCAAGATCTTTGCACAGGACTTCGCCTCCCACCGCGACGAGCTGATCCTGTCGACCAAGGCCGGCTACCTGATGCACCCCGGGCCGTACGGCGAGTGGGGCAGCCGGAAGTACCTGCTCAGCTCGCTCGACGCCTCGCTGAAGCGGATGGGCGTGGACTACGTCGACATCTTCTACTCGCACCGCTTCGACCCGGACACCCCGCTGGAGGAGACCATGGGCGCCCTCGCGTCCGCGGTCCAGCAGGGCAAGGCGCTGTACGTGGGCGTCTCCTCCTACACGGCGGAGCAGACGGCCGAGGCCGTGCGGATCCTGCGCGGGATGGGCGTGCGCCCGCTCATCCACCAGCCCTCGTACTCCATGATCAACCGCTGGACGGAGGAGGACGCCCTGCTGGACACCCTGGAGGACGCCGGCATGGGCTGCATCTCCTTCGCGCCGCTCGCGCAGGGAATGCTGACCGGCAAGTACCTGGGGGGCATCCCGGCGGACTCCCGCGCCGCGCAGGGCAAGTCCCTGAACCCGGACCTGCTCTCGGAGGAGGTGCTCCGCCGGCTCACCGGTCTGAACACGATCGCGGCCCGCCGCGGGCAGTCCCTCGCCCAGCTGGCGCTCAAGTGGGTGCTCCGCGACGACCGGATGACCTCGGCCCTGATCGGCGCGTCGAGCGTGCCGCAGCTGGAGGAGAACGTGGCCGCGCTGGCGTCCGAGCCGCTCACCGAGGCCGAGTTGAAGGAGATCGACTCGCTCGCCGTCTCCACCCCCGGCACCAACATCTGGGCCCAGCGCGGCTGACCTGCGCATTTGCCGCGCGGCACCGCCGGGCGGCAGGAAAACAAAAAACGGGCCGGTCCGTGGGGGGGGATACGGACCGGCCCGAGGGGGGGGTTCCACCATAACCCTTCGTAAAGCATCCTGCGTGCATCGGCGCACGATGATTACGCTCCGAAACCGCCCAGCAGCACTCCGGTGAGTGCTCCGGCCGCCATGAAGGGGCCGAACGCGTAGCCCTGATTGCGCATTCCGGAGCCGCGCAGCAGCAGGAACAGCCCGTAGAGGGCTCCGTAGAGGAGGCCGAGGAAGGCCCCTGCGGTCCATACCCCCCACCCGTACCACCCAAGAGCGACCCCCAGCGAGAGCGCCAGCTTGACGTCGCCGAAGCCCATGCCGGCGGGGTTGATCAGATGGAGCAGCAGGTACGCCGCTCCGAGCGCGCCGCCGCCCAGCAGCGCGAGGCGCCAGGACCCGGCGGAGCCCGGGGCGAGGGCGGCCGCCCCGAGCAGCGCGGCGACCGCGGCGGCCAGCGGCAGGGTCAGGACGTCGGGCAGCCGGTGCACGGCCCGGTCGACGAGGGCGAGCAGTACGAGCAGCGGGGCGAGGCCCACGTAGGCCACCAGCTCGGGGCGGGCCCCGACGGCCGCCGCGAGCAGGGCGCAGACCGCCGCGGTGAGCACGGCCAGGGGCGCGGCCCGCCGCCCGTACGCGTGCGGGGGCCCGGGCGGCTGCGCCCGCGGCCTGCAGCGGGCCGGGCCGAGCCAGCCCGCCAGCCGGTGCCCCTGCGGGCAGCGGCCCTGCCAGGGGTCCCCCGGCCCGACGGAGAGCCGGTACGCGGGGCGCGGCAGCAGGAGCCCGGCGGCCACGCCGTACCCGGCGGCGAGAACGATCACGAGCACAGCCATCATCCGGCGACGGTAGGACACCCCCTAAGGTGGCCGCCATGGCGCACTGGCATGACGGCCGCGCGGTACTGCGGGTCGGCGCGGACCCCACGGAGATCCCGCTCGAGGTCGCCGCCTCCTACGGGGCGAGGACGCGCGGGCTGCTCGGGCGCGACGGGATCGACGGCGCGATGCTGCTGACCCCCGCGGCGAGCGTGCACACCTTCCGGATGCGGTTCGCGATCGACGTGGCCTACCTCGACCGCGACCTCGGCGTGCTCGCGGTGGTCACGATGGCGCCGGGCCGGCTGGGTCTGCCCCGGCTCCGCTCCCGGCACGTCCTGGAGTCGGCGGCCGGTGCGATGGCCGGCTGGGGCCTGCGGGCCGGAACCATCCTCAAGGTGGACGTACCCGGGCGTCTCACGCACCGCTAGGCGAGGCCTCTCACTGGCAGTAGGTTGGGGCGGTTGAGCTGGGGCAACAGGGGAGCGGCATGACGGAGAACGCGCGGATCAAGGCGCTGGAGCAGATCATGCCCGCGACGCACGGAGCCGACGAGGACATCGACTGGCCGGCGGTGGAGGCCGTCTGGGGGACCCGGTTCCCGGCCGATTTCATCGCGTTCATGGGCCGCTTCGGCGCGGGCTCCATCAACGGCGAGGCCAGCATCCTGCTGCCGCTGCCCAAGCCCGGACTCCAGTGGGACCCGGCCGGGATGGCCGAGGAGACGGACAACGCCCGGCATGCCTGGGAGGCGGAGGGCGGCCGGGCCGCCTTCGACGTGGACCCGGAGTCGATCATCGCCTGGGGCGTCACCGGCGGGTCGGACATCCTGTGCTGGCTCACCTCCGACCCCGACCCGGACCGGTGGCCGGTCCTGGTCTGCGGGCGGCACACCGCCGACTCCTTCGCCGTGTATCCGTACGGCATGGCCGAATTCCTCTACCGGCTCTGCTCCGACGAGTTCGACGTGAGCCCGGTCAGCATCACCTTCTGGGACGGCGGCCACCTCAGCTTCGTGCACTGGCGCAAGGCCCAGCGGCGCTGGCAGGAGGGCCGCAACCCGGAGACGGGCGAGCCCGACCCGTACGCCGGCGAGTTCGCCGGGTAGCCCCGCACCCGAACCCGCAGAACCCGCAGCCCGCAAAACCTGCAGAGCCCGTTCCGAGACCGGAAACGGGCTTTTCGGCATGTCTACGCGCGTCCATTTTTTGGATCACATATTGGAAAACACCATTCAGAAAAGCCCCACTTGGAGCATTGACCACAAAAATGGCCCCAATGCAATCAACCACCCCTCCCTCAGGAGAGAATTCCGGCCAACGGGCCATCGAGGGACACCACAGCCCGGAGCAACTCATAAGTAATAACGAGACACAAAAGAAATTCAGGGGAATACACCCGTGCGACGAAGAATTTTCGGCACGACCGCCACCACGGCCGTGCTCGGCCTGCTGATACCTCTGGCCGGATGTGGTGGCTCCGGAGACAGTGCAGGTGACAGCGGTACGCTGCACCTGGTCGCCGCCGAATACGGCGACAGTCCGGCCACCAGTTCCAAGCCCTACTGGGACAAGATGGCGGCCGATTTCGCCGAGCAGAACCCCGGAATCAAGCTCGACGTCAAGCTCCTTCCGTGGGCCGACATCGACCGCGAGGTCTCCCGTATGGTCAAGGCCGGCAAGGCGCCGGACGTGGCACTCATGGGCTCTTACTCGGACTTCGCGGCCCAGGGCCAGCTCTATCCCGCGGACGAACTTCTCTCGGTCACCGCCGAGGCGAATTTCCTGCAGCCGCTCGCCGACGCGGGCTCCGTCGGCAACACCCTCTACGGCCTGCCCTTCGTCGCGAGCAGCCGCCTCCTCTTCTACAACGAGGCGCTCTTCGCGAAGGCCGGCATCAAGGAGGCCCCGAAGACCTGGTCCGGTCTGAAGGCAGCCGCGAAGGCCCTCAAGGACAAGGGCGTGAAGTTCCCCTACGCCCTGCCGCTCGGCCCGGAGGAGGCACACGCCGAGGCGCTGATCTGGGAGCTGAGCAACGGCGGCGGCTACGCCGACAGCAGCGGCAACTACAGCCTGGCCTCCGACCAGAACATCGAGACCTGGGCCTGGGTCAAGCAGGAGCTGGTCGCTCCCGGACTCACCGGCCCCACCCCGCCTTCCCAGCTGAACCGCGCCGACGCCTTCGCCGCCTTCCTGCGCGGCGAGGTCGGCATGGTCAACGGCTACCCCTCGCTCGCCCACGAGGCGCGCGGCAAGGGCATCGGGGTCGCGACCATCGCCATGCCCGTCTCGGACGACCTCGGCACCGGGGAGGTCCCGCCCACCGTCGGTGTGGCCGACTGGATGATGGCCTTCAAGCAGAACGGCAAGCGCGCGGAGATCGGCAGGTTCCTGGACTTCATATACCAGGACAAGAACCTGTCGGACTTCGCCGGCCGCTACCACCTGCTGCCGTCCACCGTCACGGCCTCGCGCACCCCGGCCGGGGGCGGACTGGACAAGAACGACACGCAGTTCCTGAACGCGCTGCGCGGCGCCCAGCTCTACCCGGTCAACGACCCGTCCTGGCTGACGGTCAGCGACACCATCAAGCGCAACATCGGACGCGCCGTGGAACCGGGCGGCGACCCGAAGGGCGTGCTGGAGGACATCGCGGCGCAGGCCTCCCAGGCATCCAAGAAGCACTGAGAAGTTCCTCGACACGGGACCTTCGACCCGTGCCGCACACCACCCGGTACGGCACCATGGCCACTACGGCACTTGATCCAAGGCCACGGCCCAGTCGCCCGACGGGCACCCACAAGGTGCACGGGGCGGCCGGCCTCCACCCGAACCCTTCGCTCAGCGCTGCTGCCCGTGTTTCGGGTCGAACGCCGTCCGGTACTGCTCGCAGCTGGAGTTCCAGCGCAGCGTGCCGCCGAGCGTTCCGTAACCCGAGCGCGTGACCGACCACTCCACCGTGTACTCCCCGGTGTCGCACGCGATCCGCCTGCCGCCCGCGACCTTCTCGCGCCCGGTGGCCGGCTTCCCGGCCAGCTCCTTGTGCACCTCCCCGACCTCGGCCCCGTCCGCGCGGCGCAGCACGGCGTGCACGACGATCGGGTGCCGGCCCTCCTTGACCGTCACCGCCTTCTTCACCACCGTCGAGTCCGACACCGACCAGGCGAACTCGTACGAGGGCAGCCAGGCCAGGGTCTTGGGGTCGGCGACCCGGCGCTCGAAGTCCGGCGCACCCGAGGGGCCGGGGCGGGTGACCGTCTTGTACTGGACCCCGGGGTGGAGGCGGAACTGGCCCTCCACCTTGTGCATCTCGTCCTTGGTCCACATCGACTTCATGGTCTTCTCGCCGCCGGCCGGGTCCTGGAGGTAGACCGTGCCCTCCGCGGCGGTCGCGGCCCGGCACAGGAGGGGCGCGAGGGCCGCGGTGGCGGTGGCGAGGGCGAGGGCGGCGATGCGGGTGCGCTTCATGCCCGGACCAACGGGACCCTCCGGCGGGCCGGAACGACGCCGGGCGTGCTTTCACCCGTACGGGAGCGCCCGGGGTCGGGAGCGCCGGATTCCGGGAGCCCGGGCCCGAGCGCGCTCAGGCCTGACCGGTCTCGAAGCGGCTGATCCGGCCGCCGCCGGGGGCGATGACGAAGCGCCAGGTGGTGCGCATCTCGCCCCAGGTGTCGTTGCGGTAGTCGACGAGCAGGGTGCGGCCGCCGTCCGACTCGGACTGGACGTCCATGTGGCCGCCGGAGTCGAAGATCTCCCGGTCGATCCAGTCGTACAGGTCGCGGTCGGAGCCGTCGTCGGACATGGTCGCGTCGGCGGTCAGGACGGCGAGGAAGGCGTCCTTGTCGTGCGCGTTGACGGCGGCGACGAGGGCGCCGACCACCGGGTCGGACAGTTTGGCGGGGGCGATGGCCACAGGAGCCTCCTGATCGGGCGTACGTTCGTCCGTGCCCGACCAGGGAACAACGCGGGCGGGTCCGCGTCGTCGACCGTCACCCGTTCGCCCGTCGGACGGCGTGTCAGGAGGCGGTGGGGGCCGTGGGCGCCTCGGCGGTGCCGGGCGTGTCGGGAGCGGTGCGGACGGGGAAGCCGGTGGGCCGGCCCTGCTCCTTCAGCCAGGCCAGCACCTGGTCGAGGGCGTCGACGGTCTGGGCGCGGTTGCCGCCGCCGTCGTGGAAGAGCACCGTCGGTCCGTTGCCCATCTCGCGCTTCACGGCGCCCACGATGGCGGCGGTGCCCGGCTTGTCGAAGTCCTTGGTGTCGACGTTCCAGCCCAGCGGCCGCATGCCGTGCGCGGCGGCGATGCGCCGGCTGTCGGGGGTGAACGCGCCGCCGGGGGCCCGGTAGTACTCGACCTTCGCGCCGCCGCCCGCGGCCTCCTCGATCAGCTTCTTCGCCTCCAGGATCTGCTGCTCCTGGTAGGCGACGGGCTTCTTGTCCATGGCGGTGTCGTGGTTCATGGTGTGGTTGCAGAGCCGGTGTCCGCCCGCGACCACCTTCTTGACGAGGTCGGGATGGGCCTTGGCCTGCGGCCCGACCATGCAGAAGGTCGCCTTGACGTCGTGCCGCCGCAGGACGTCCAGCACCTTCGGGGTCCAGCGGGGGTCGGGGCCGTCGTCGATGGTGATGTTGACGGCGTTGCCGCCGCTCTCGGAGGCGTGGGCTATGCCCTCGGGTATGCCCTGCGGCTGCTGACCGGGCCGGCCGTCGTCGCCGCGGCCGGCGCCGTCGGTGGCGCCCGGCCGGGCCACGTTCTGCTGGGGGGCGGCCGTTCCGCCCGGTCCGACGAGGACGGCCACGCCCCACACGGTCGCCGCCACGGCGGTGGCCGAGGCCACGACGGCGGCCCCGGCCCGGACGCCCTTCTTGTTCGCGCGCGCCAAGAAACTCATGAATCGTCCACTCCCCATCCGCTTTGCGAGCGTTCTGTGGATCAGGACGTTCATCGCCGTCGAGGAGTTCCAGCCAAATACCCCATAAAATCGTCATTATGGGACTGATGGGGCCGATGGGACTTTAGTCCTTCAGGGAGTTGGAATACCTGCCCACGCGAACGCGCCCGAAACGGGGCAAGCCCGCACGCCCGCGCGCCGGATGCCAAGCCGGGCCGCCCGCAGGGAGGTTCGCGGTGGCGGGCGGTGGCGGGCGGACCGGAATGGGACGCATGGATGAAGGACGGACCTGGCCGACGGACAAGCTGACCGCGCTCCGCCTCGGCCGGCGACTGGTGACGGAGGTCCCTGCGCCACGGCCGGGCCGCCGGGCGTTCGTGGACGTACTCCCCGACCGGAGCCGGTCCGATGACATCGCGCGCGACGAGGGCTGGGTGCGCGGCGACGCGGGCCGCGGATTCCGCCTCGAGCACCGGGAGTACGAGGGCGAGCGCCTCGACGGCTTCGACCACGACGTCGGCGCGGCGCTCCTCGCGTCCGCGGACGCGCCGGACGAGGCCGGCCTGATCGCCGTGCTCACCGCGTGGCGCATCCGCCCCGACGCCTTCCTGTACCCCTGGGAGACCGACGACCCCAAGTAGGGGCCCGGACAGGCCGGAAGGCGGCACCTCCGGTCGTCCCGGTGGTACCGCCTTCGGCCGGTGCGGGTTCGCGTGCGCCTGCGGTCAGTGGGCGACCGCCTCCTGCGCGGCCGGTGCCGCCTTGTCGCCGTCCGCCGCGTCCGCCGCGTCGGCCGGGCCCGCGCCGCGGAGGGGGACCTCCTTGACGAACCAGGCCGCCGCGAAGCCCAGTACGGCGATGGCCGCGCCGAGCAGGAACGCCGAGTGCGTACCGGCGGCCACCGCGTGCTGGTAGGCGTCGCGTACCGCTTCGGGGAGCTTCGCCAGGCTCGCGGCGTCCAGCTGGGCGGAGCCCGCGGCCTGGGCGGCCTCCGGGCCCAGGCGCTCGGTCATGGTGTCCGTGACCCGGGCGCTGAAGAGGGAGCCCATCAGGGCCACGCCGAAGGAGCCGCCGAGGGTGCGGAAGAGGGTCGCCGAGGAGGAGGCGACGCCCATGTCCTTCATCTCGACGCTGTTCTGCGCGACCAGCATGGTGATCTGCATCAGGAAGCCGAGACCGGCGCCGAGGACGGCCATGTAGAGGCCCGACACGAGGCGGGTGGTGCCGGTGTCCATGGTCGCGAGCAGGAACATCCCGACGACCATGAGCGCGCCGCCGGCGATCGGGAACATCTTGTACTTGCCGCTGCTGGTGGTGACCCGGCCCGCGATCAGCGAGACGGCCATCATCGAGAGCAGCATGGGCAGGAGCAGCAGGCCCGAGTTGGTGGCGGAGGCGCCCTGCACCGACTGCTGGAACAGCGGGAGGTAGAGCACGCCGCCGAACATCGCGAAGCCGACGAGGAAGCCGATCACCGACATCAGGGTGAAGTTGCGGCTGCGGAAGATGTGGAGCGGCATGACCGGCTCGGCGGCCTTGGTCTCCGCGTAGAGGAACGCGGCGGTCGACAGGACGCCGACGGCGATGAGGCCGAGGATCTCGACGGAGCCCCACGCGTACTCGTTGCCGCCCCAGGTCGTCACGAGGACGGTGGAGGTGATGGCGATGGTCAGCAGCGCGGCGCCGAGGTAGTCGATCTTGCCCTGTGCCCGCTTCTTGGGCAGGTGCAGCACGGCGGTGACCATGGCCAGCGCGACCGCGCCGAGCGGCAGGTTGATGTAGAAGGACCAGCGCCAGCCCCAGTGGTCGGTGATGGTGCCGCCGACCAGGGGGCCGCCGATCATGGCGAGGGCCATCACGCCGGCCATCATGCCCTGGTACTTGCCGCGCTCACGGGGCGGGATCAGGTCGCCGATGATCGCCATGACGCCGACCATCAGACCGCCGGCGCCGAGGCCCTGGATCGCGCGGAAGCCGATCAGCTGGCCCATGCTCTGGGCCATGCCGCTGAGCGCGGAGCCGATCAGGAAGATGACGATCGAGGTGAGGAAGGAGCCCTTGCGCCCGTACATGTCGCCGAGCTTGCCCCAGATGGGGGTGGAGGCCGCGGTGGCCAGCGTGTAGGCGGTGACCACCCAGGAGAGGTGCTCCAGGCCGTGGAGCTCGCCGACGATCGTCGGCATCGCGGTGCCGATGATCATGTTGTCGAGCATCGCCAGCAGCATCGCGATCATGAGCGCCATGAGGACGACCCGTACGCTGCGCGGCTTCACCTCCTCCGAGGTCCCCGCAGGCTTGACTTCGTCCACCATGTCCACTCCCCTGGCCCTACCACTCGTACTGCGTCCCGCACCGGCACTTACTTGCCGCCCGGCTAGTTCACTACAATGGGGACGGTAGACCCGCAACTAGCCGGGCGTCAAGTAAGTAATTGGGGAGAGCCATGTCCAGCAGCAGTCCGCAGCGACGCCGTGGCGACACGCGTCAGCGCATCCAGGACGTCGCACTGGAGCTCTTCGCCGAGCAGGGGTACGAGAAGACGTCGCTGCGCGAGATCGCGGAGCGGCTGGAGGTCACGAAGGCGGCGCTGTACTACCACTTCAAGACCAAGGAAGACATCATCATCAGCATCTTCGAGGACCTGACGCGTCCCATCGACGAGCTGATCACGTGGGCGGAGGGGCAGCCGCGCACGCTGGAGACCAAGCGCGAGGTGCTGCGGCGCTACAGCGAGGCGATGGCGGCGGGCGCCGTGCTGTACCGGTTCATGCAGGAGAACCAGGCCACGACGCGCGAGCTCAGCATCGGCGAGACGGTCAAGAAGCGGCTCTTCACCCTCGTGGAACTGCTCCGCACGCAGGACGGCCCGCTGACGGACCAGGTCCGCTGCGTCAGCGCGCTGTTCACCCTGCACGCCGGAATGATGTTCCTCCAGCACGTCGAGGGCGACCCGGAGGAGACCCGCCTGGCCGCCCTGGAGGTCGCCACGGACCTCATCACCCAGGCCCACCACCAGGCATAGGACCCAGCAGACCGACCCCACGGGGTAGGTATTCCTACTCATGTCCTGCTATCGGATCCCCCGTACGGTACGAGGGATCTGATGGTGTGTGACACGGGAGGAACGCATGGGGCTCAGCCCCGAGTGGGAGAAGCTGTTCGAGGCTTCCCCCCGGATGAACCTGGCTTCGGCGAACACACCCGCAGGGGGCGGTGGGGGTGGCGGAGGCGGCAAGGACCTCGACGTGAGCCAGGGGCCGTGGACCAGTGCCTCCGGGGTCTCCGCCGAACTCACCGTCACCACCAGCACTGCCCTGACCCGGCTGGACAGTGCGCACGAAGGCGTCGTCCCCACCCTCGAAGGCTTCATGCTGCCCGCGATCCTCGGAGAGGTCCGCACGTCCTGGAAGGGCCGCCTCGAGGACGTCCGGGCCGAATGCACGCGGCTGGAGGGCGCGTTGAAGACCGCGGGCAGGGAGTTCGGCGAGGTCGACCACCGGGTGAAGGACGGGTTCGGCGCCCTCCGCCCCGACGGCGCGGACGGCGAGCACCGCGCGGACAAGGGCCGGTAGCGCCCGATGATGACCTGGCAGCACCTGAAGGACCTCAAGCGGACCGAGTACGAGGAGGCGGCGGACGGCTGGGGCGAAGTCAGCAGCCGTGCCTACGCGGCCAAGGAGCGCGTCGAGAACGAGATGCTCGCGAGGCTGCGCGACACCCAGACGGCGCAGACCGCCGAAGCGGCCCTCGGCGACCTGAGCCGGCTGGCCCGCAACTTCCAGTACGTCCACGCCGAGTGCGGGCTCGTCCGTACGGCCCTCAACGGCTTCGCCGCCGAAGTGGCCGCCCCTCAGAGCCTTCTCAAGGCGGCGCTGGATGACGCCGAGGGCTACGGCTTCACCGTCCACCAGGACGGCTCGGTCTCCTATCCGACCGGCACCCCGTCCAGCCCGTACCTCAAGCCCACCGAGGCGGGCACGGCCGGCCCGACCCCCGCCGGCCCGCTGCTCCCGGGGGCGAGCAACCCTCTGTCCCCCGCGCCGAACGGGGGTCTGGTCATCAACCCGAACAAGGCCAAGGCCGAGGGCATAGCGCAGCGCATCGCCTCCGCGTGCCGCACGGCGGCGGAGATCGACTCCCGCTACCGCACCACCCTCTCCGAGCTCAAGGTGGAGCGCGGCCTGCGCGTCGACGACAAGGTCTGGGCCGATGCGGCCAAGGACCTTCAGCGCACGCGCGACGCCGCCGGCACGTACCTCAAGGACTCGGACATCCCGCACGGCAAGTCCCCCGCGGAGAACGCGGCCTGGTGGAACGGCCTCGACCAGGAGCGGCGGGACGAGTACATCTCCCTGCACCCCGCGAGCGTCGGCGCCCTGGACGGCATCCCGACGGAGGTCCGCGACACGGCGAACCGCGTCGTCCTCGCCGAGAACCACGGCACCCGCCAGGTGGAACTGGACGCCTGGCGCGGCAAGGAGCCGCCCCGGTACGAGAAGTACATCAGCCCGATCACCGGCCGCGAGGTCAAGGGCGCGCAGATCGAGTCGAAGGCGTGGAAGGAGTGGGACGAGAAGCGCACGGAGATGCAGGAGCGGCTGGACGGGATGCAGCACGTCCAGGACCGTCTCACCGCGTCCGAGGCCGGCAAGCGGCCCGAGGGCTACCTCCTGGGCTTCGCCGACACCAAGAACGGCCAGGCCATCGTGTCGATCGGCAACCCGGACACGGCGGACAACGTGGTGACGTACGTGCCGGGGACGAAGTCGAACCTAGCGGGGATCGAGGGTGACCTCGTGCGGGCCGAGCAGCTCCGGGCGGAGGCGATGGACCAGGATCCCGGACGGCAGACCGCCTCGATCCTCTGGCTCGGCTACGAGGCGCCTCAGAGCATTGTGCCGGAGGCCGCCAGCCCCTCCTGGGCGAACGACGCGAAGGAGCCGCTGAGCCGGTTCCTCACCGGGGTCGACACCGCCCACACCGGAGGCCCGGTGAACTCCACCGTCCTCGGCCACAGCTACGGATCGCTGGTCACGGGCAAGGCCCTGGCAGACCACCCCGACCTGCCCGTGGACAACGTCATCTTCGTGGGCAGCCCGGGTGTCAGCGTGGACCATGCGAGGGATCTCGGGGTACCGCCGGACCACGTATGGTCCGCAGTGGCCGACAACGACTACATCAACACCCCGCCCTCACCCAAGGGGCTCGCCGGCGCATGGCTGGGCCCTCTGTACCCGCCAGGGCTCATCGAGCTGTTCGATGACCACTCCATCCTGTACGGGACGGATCCCACCACGGACGACTTCGGCGGACGTACGTTCGACGTGGCGCCGGGCAAAGGGCTTCAGGCCGATTTGGATGACCCCATGCCTGCGCACTCGCAGTACTGGGAGGACGACTCCCTGAAGGCCATGGGCGGAATAGTGACGGGGAAGAAATCTTGAACCTCAGAAGAGTCGTGGCATCGGGAGTGCTCCTCGCACTGATGGGAACGACGGCCGCGTGCGCGGACCAGGGGAAGCCGACGGAGAAGGTGACCATGAACGAGCAGCAGGCCGTGTCGCGCGCCGAGCAGATCGTCCAGCAGGCGGTGGCCGGCCTGTCACCGCAGCCCGCCTTGCAGCAGAACGGGGCCAAGGGGCCGGGCGCCTGCCTGGCCGACTACGGGGTCAGCAAGCGGGCCCAGGTCATCCACCGGTACCAGTTGACGAAGGTGCCCGGCTCCGCCGCGAAGGACCTTCTCGGCCAGGTCCGGGACGCCTGGGTCGCACAGGGGTACAAGTTCAAGTCCAAGGAGGGCGAGGGCGACTGGAGCAAGCCGGACCCCTACATCAGCATGCGCACCGAGCCCGACGACTTCTGGATGAGCGGCGGCATCGGCATCACGAACGAGGCCACCGGCGAGGGCATCGCCTACATCACCGTCACCTCCCCCTGCTACCCCAAGCCCGAGCGCAGCGCCTCCCCCAGCCCGCAGTCGCAGTCGCAGTCGCAGTCACTGTCCGCCGACGAGGCCTCCCGGCAGGCCGTGCTCGCGCACTCCAGCCGGATCTACGACGCCCTGCGCGTCCGGCACGACGCGGCGGGCGGCGGGGACCTGCGCACGGTGGAGAACGAGGGCGCGACCTACGTCCACCACACCTGGGCGACCGAGCCGTTGGCCGACGACCGGGCGGCCCGGGCCATGGCACGGGCGCAGGGGTACTTCGAGGGCTCCGGCTGGCGGGTCCGCAGCGCCGCGGGCCGCCTCGTCGCCCTCGGCCCCGCCGACGAAGTGGCGGTCCAGCTGGCGCGGGCGGACCACGGCGGCCTGAACGTCGGCGTCACGGGCCCGGCCACCCCCGTCCTGCACGACCCCGCCTCGGCATGACCCTGCACAGCGGGCCGGCACAGGGGCCGGTATGGGGGGCGGCATCGGGGGCACTGCTCGTCCTCGCGTGCGCGATGCCCGCGTGCCCGGCCGTCCCGCGCGCCGGCCGGATGGGCGGGATCAGGCGAGGCGGCGGTCCCGGGCGGCGATCGGGACGTCGTTGATGCTCGCCTCGCGCCGCCTCATCAGGCCGTTGTCGTCGAACTCCCACTGCTCGTTGCCGTGGCTGCGGAACCACCGGCCGGCGGCGTCGTGCCACTCGTACTCGAAGCGGACCGAGATGCGGTTGCCGGTGAACGCCCAAAGCTCCTTGCGGAGCCGGTAGTCGAGCTCGCGCTCCCACTTGTCGGCGAGGAATTCACGGATCTCGGCGCGGCCGGTGAGGAACCGGTCGCGATTGCGCCAGACCGAGTCCTCGGTGTACGCGAGGGCGACGCGCTCGGGGTCGCGGCTGTTCCAGGCGTCCTCGGCGGCCTGGACCTTGGCGCGGGCGGACTCCTCGGTGAAGGGCGGCAGGGGCGGGCGTACGGCGGGAGTGTCGGTCATGGCGGTCACCTCTCGATTGCGAGAACGGTCGTTCTCGACACTAGAGAACGCACGTTCTCCACGCAAGGGGAATCTGAACTACGCTGCCCCCATGGACGACGAAGAGGCCCGGACCCGACTGCTCGACGCGGCGGAGGAGCTGTTCTACCGGCACGGCATCCAGGCCGTCGGCATGGACCGCATCCGCACCGCCTCCGGGGTCCCCCTCAAGCGCCTCTACCGCCTCTTCCCGGCGAAGGAATCCCTGGTCACGGCCTACCTGGAACGCCGCGACCGGCGCTGGCTGGACTCGCTGCGCACCGCGGCCCTCGCCCCGGCGCAGCCGCGGGCGCGCGTGCTCGCGGTCTTCGACTGGCTGGCGGACTGGTTCAGCGAGCCCGACTTCCGGGGCTGCGCGTTCCTCAACGCGTACGGGGAGCTGGGGGCGGCGGCCCCCGGGATCGTCCGCATCCACAAGGCGGAACTCCACGCCCTGCTGGCCGGCCTGACCGCCGACCCCGCCCTCGCCGACCGGCTCCTGATCCTGACCGAGGGGGCGACGACGGTGGCCACCCTCTCCCCCGGCCCCGAGCCGGCCCACCAGGCCCGGGAAATCGCGGAGCTCCTCCTGAGTGGGTGACGCAGGTCACGTCAATCCGGCCTCTGAGGCTGTCACATCCGGGCCGCGTTTTCCGTCAGAGCTGTGTAACGGTCGACACGGCAAGGAGATCACGATGGAAGCGCGTCTCAACTTCTACGGCAATGCGGTCGCGACCAAGTTCGCCCGGTACATCAACTCCGCGGGCAAGGCCCTCTCGGACTCGACCCTCCCGCACGCCACGCAGGAACTCGTGAAGCTCCGGGCCAGCCAGATCAACGGCTGCGGGTTCTGCACCGACATGCACTTCAAGGACGCCTCGCACGCCGGGGAGGACCCGGTGCGGCTGAACCTGGTCGCGGCCTGGCGCGAGGCGAAGGTGTTCACCGACGCCGAGCGGGCGGCCCTGGAGCTGACCGAGCAGGGCACCCGCATCGCCGACGCGGCCGGCGGGGTCACGGACGAGGCGTGGGCCGATGCCGCCAAGCACTACGACGAGGACCAGCTGGCCGCGCTGGTCTCCCTCATCGCGCTGATCAACGCGTACAACCGGATGAACGTGATCGTCCAGCAGCCGGCGGGCGACTACCAGCCGGGCCAGTTCGGCTGATCACGCGCGGGACGGCCCACTGTCCGGCCCCGACAGGGGAGGGGCCGGACAGTGGGCAACGGTCTGGGTACGCGTACTCACGACAGGAGCCCGGACGCTCCCGATCATGGAGGGAGTCCACACACCCCGGGGGAACCGATGACCGCTCGCACGCTCGTCCGCCTGACCTTCGCGAACCCCGCCTCGGTGATCTACCTGAGCCTCGTCGGCGCCGCCGTGGCCGTCGCGACGGCCGTCACGCTGTTCGCCCCGGATCCCGGCTTCGTATGGGTACTGCCCGCCCTGTGCGCGTTCCCGCTGTTCCTCTTCGTGGCGCTGGCCCATGGCAGCGCCATCGGGGACGGCCCGCCCGCGACGTGGCTCTTCATCACCGAGCTCGTCCTCTGCGTACTGGCCCAGTCGCTCGTCCTCGGAACGATCGTGGAGGCCTCCCGCGGCCGCCTCCGGCGCGGCACCCCCCGTACTCCGAGCAGCTAGCCGGACCCGGCCGGGCCTCACCATGCCGCGGCCTCCACGACCCGCTGCGCGATCCACGGCACCGGACGGCCGTCCGTGGCGATACGGACCGTTCCGGGTGGCGCGTCACGCTCCAGCACGGCCGCGGCCCGTCGGCTGCGCGCGATGTGGACCGCGAGCTGCGAGCCGATCTCCCGCCGGGCCAACCGCTCCCGCACGGTCTCCTCGCGCGCCGTGAGCAGCACGCACGTCGTACGGATCGGGCTGTCGCCGCCCATGGCCCGGTGGATCAGCGGCAGATCGAGGATGCTGACGGTGTTGGTGTAGACGAGGCGGCATTGCCCCAGGACGGAGTAGTTCGCCCAGATCGAGGCGAGGTTCCGCTCGGTTATGGCCGCACGGTCCGGGTCGCCCTCGGGGGCCGGATGGATCTGGTCGAGGAAGTCGCCCTCCATGTAGCAGTGCGCCGTCCCACGACCGCGCCGCAGCTCGGACACCTCCCAGCCGACCGTGGACTTCCCCACACCCGATCCGCCGCCGATCAGAAGCACTTCGTACGCCGTCATGACGCCTGAGCGTGGCAGACCCGGCGGCGGCGTGACAGGGCGCGCCGACGGAGTCTCGGGGGCGGGCTCGTTTGCACATGAGTTCCCGGCCGACACCGGGCGTCGGGCGGAACAACAGCACCATTCCACGGGAGTTGGGACAATGATCAGCTACCGCAGGCTTCATCCATTGCCAAGCCATGTGCGGGACGGGGAAGGAGAAGCCGGCCAATGAACGATTCCCTTGCCCGGGTCGGGCCCCGGAAGCAGAAGTGGTCATGGAAGCGGCGTCTCGCCGTCGGTGCGGGTGTGTTCGCCGGGCTGTGCGGCCTCGGATGCGCCGCCGTGCTCGTGCTGGGCATGATCACCTGGCAACGGCTGATGGAGCACGACACGAAGTGCTGCTGGGAGGAGAACGCCACACCCGAGTGGATGGCCGGGGTGATGGGGTTCCAGGTGCCGCAGGCGGCCACGGACCGCCGGGCCGGGTTCAAGACCAGCTCGCAGTACGACGTCGGGCTGCTCACCTTCACGGTGACGACGGCGGAGGCCGACAGCTTCCTGCAGCCGCTGGTGCCGCCGGGCAAGAAGATGCTGCCCAACCTCGAACCGAAGGCTCCGGGGTACACCCGCAGCGACGGCTTCACCCACCTCGGACTCCCCGAGCCCGAGACCTTCACCGAGGGAATGCGTCACAGATCCGTCTGCCACGGTGACGCGCAGACGCCCGAGAGCACGGCCCTGGGTCTCTGCGCGAAGATCCACGCACACGAGTTCCGGCCCGGCGCCACGCGGATCTACTTCTGGGCCGCGATCGAGGGGGACATGGGGAAGCCGCCGGCCCCTTAGCCTCCGCCCGTGGTGCGGGGGAAGGTGATCTCGACGCGGCGGTTCTTCTTGCGTCCTTCCTCCGTGCTGTTGTCGGCGATCGGGTAGTCCTCGCTGTAGCCGCGGACGTCGAAGACGACGCTGGGATTGGTGACGGTCTTGGCCAGCTCGGCCTGCACGGCATCGGCGCGCTGCTTGGACAGCTCCTTGCCGTGCTCGTAGCTGCCCTGGTCGTCGGTGAACCCGAAGACGCGGATGCGGGTCGCCTTCTGCGTGTTGATCTCGTTGGCGATGGCCTGGATCCGGGCGGCGGCCTGCGCGTTGAACACGGCGCTGTTCTCCGGGAACAGCACCTCGGACTGCAGCGCCATCATGACGGTCTGATTGGTCTCCTGCCGCCGCTGCTCCCCACCGAGGTCCTCGACGACCTCGGCGATGTCCAGCACCTTGACGGGCGCGAGCGTCCCCCCTTGCGGGATCTTCAGCCCGGGGGCGTTGGAGTCGATGGGGACGGGGGCGGAGGCGGAGGGCTCGGTGCCGGGAGGTACGGACGGCTTGACGTCATCGGCATGGGCGGCCGCCGCACCGACTGATTGAACGCCGGCAATGACGAGCCCGACGACGGCTGTTGCGGCGAGGACGCGATGGCGTTTGGTCATGGGGTCACCCGGAGAGTTTGACGGTCGCCGTGGCGAAGGTGGGGAGGCTGAGGTCCACCTCAACGGTGCTGGTAGGCGGAGCCGGGAACTGAGCGAAGAACGGCATGGTCTGGCCGGCTTCGATGATGTTCAGCCCAGTCGTGCACAGGCACCGGCCATCGGTGTCCCTGAGCACGTAGTACCGCTTCTTGCCGACCTTGTCGACCAGGGTCACGCCGGCCACGGATACTCCACTGGAGTTCAGCTCGTTACCGCGCCAGGGCGCGGTGTTCACGTACGCGGCACTGCCGGTGTTCTTCAACTGCCCTTCGACGGTGAGGAATCCTCCGGCGTCCCGGGCTGCCTTGTTGATCGTCAGCACCATGCCCGACTCGCCGTTCACCGTGGCGATGATCTGAGCCGGTGGGGCATCAGCGCTCTTCACCGCTCCGGACGGGGAGGCCTCGCCGCCGCCCTGCGGCTTCGCCGACGGGGACGCAGCGGGCTTGTCCGACTTCCCCTCGCCCCCGCACCCGGTCAGGGCAAGGGCCAGGACCGCCACCATCCCCACAGCCGCCTTCCCGTGGGCCGCGCGCCGCCGAACACTCATGTACTTGGCTTCCTTGTCTCTCGGTCGTCAGTCGGTCAGGCGTATGTCGAACAGAGCCGCAGCCAGCGAACGCCACGCGCGCGGTTGGGCGGGGTTGTAGTCCACGACGACCCCTTTGTCGCAAGAGAACTTGATCGGCCCGGGCGGCTCCGGTATCGGCGCCGAGCCGCCGCCGCTGCCCGGTCCCCCGGGTTGGACGTGGCAGCGAGGAACGATCTCCGCTCTCGCATCCGCTTCGCCGCGCTTTCCGCTCGTACCGGGGACGACAGAGTCCCCCACCGTTCCGTTCGTCATCGACCGGACGCTGAACCGGATGCCCGACCGGCTGCACGTCACCGTCGCGTCATTCATCGCGGCAAAGTCGTGCGCCGCCGCACAAGCGTCTCCGGACGGGTCGAATCGATTGCCCAGCAGGACCTGTTCCCACTCCTCCGGCGAGAGGGTGGCGAGGTCGAGGCCGGGCACCAGGGTGTCTCTGGCCTCGCGCGCCGCCGCGAGCGCGGCGGCGTCCGCAGCTCCTTGCGCATCGCTGCGGACGATCGCCGCCTTGCCGATGGTGAAGAACGCCAGAGCAGCGAAGAGGAGACCCGCTACGACTACGGCGTAAATGGGGAAGGCTTGACCGCGGTCACCGCCGAATCGGCGCCATGTCACTTTCCTGCCGTGATGCTCGCGACGGCAGCAGTGATCTTGGTCGTAATGGCCTGGCCGATGCCGGTTCCGATGATCGCGCCGATGATCACGACGACCACCAGAATGATCCCCAGGTACTCGAATGCCGTCTGGCCTCGATCCCTCGAGCCCTTGCCCTCGTACCGCTTGCGCATCCTCGCCACGGTGTTCTGCAACATGGGGGTTCCCTCCCGGGCCGGTACCGGTGTCGATCTGCGGACGGTACGGCGAGTCACCAGTCGTCACCAAGGGTCCCGGGGCCCAATTACGGACCCACTGCGCACTCCGTCTACCCATGACCGGTCACTCCTGGACGGGCGGTTCCCAGCCAGCGGGCTATCGCCTCGCTGCGCGTGGCGCTCTGGAGCTTCGCGAAGATGCGGTTGATGTGGTTCTTGACGGTCTTCTCGCTGATGAAGCAGGCCGCCGCGATCCGCTGGTTGCTCATCCCGGACGCGATCAGATCCATGATCTCCACCTCCCGGGAACTCAGCCCGAAGACAACAGAGTTGTGCATCCGCTCAGAAGACTGTGCCACAACTCGTTGCGGATGCGAAGAGGCCCGCAGCTCCGCCAGGAGCGCGCTCGCCGCCGTCGGAGTGAAGTGGGGGCGGCCCTCGCGCACGTCGCGGACCGCCCTCAGCAGCTCGTCCGCCGTGAACTCGCCGTGCACGAGGTAGCCGCCGGCCCCCAACAGCAGGGCCTCACGCACGATTTCGGCTTCCTTGCTGTACGTCAGCATCAGTACGGGGGCCAGCTGCACCAGGTGCGGCAGTGCCGAGATCCCGTCCACCCCCGGCATGCGGACGTCCAGCAGGATCACGTCCGGTGCGTGCCGGCGGGTCAGGCTCAGGGCTTCGCGGCCGTCCGCCGCCTGGGCGATGACGTCGAGGTCCTCGGCCGTGCACAGGATGGCCGCCAGGCCCGCCCTGATGACCGGGTTGCCGTCCGCGATGAGGACGCTCAGTGGCGTCATGGTTCAGCCACCCCCGAACAGCGCGTCGAAGTCGACGTTCGCCCCGTACACGAAGCCGCAGACGAGCAGGATCAGCGTGCCGGGCAGCATGAACATGGTCACGGAGAAGGTGGCCTTCGGCACGGCCCGGGCCGCGCGCCTGCGGGCGTTCTGGGCGTCCGTGCGGCGCATGTCCTCGGCGATCGCGATCAGGGTGTCGACGATCGGGGAGCCCAGCTCCTCGCCCTGCTGCAGCGCCGTCACGAACTGCGCGACCTGCTCGCTGTCATTGCGTCGGCGCAGCTCGTCGAAGGCCTGGCGGCGGCTGACGCCCATGTCCATCTGCTGCAGGGTGATGCGGATCTCGTCCGCCCACGGACCCTCGTACTTGTCCGCCACCCGGCCCAGCGCCTGCCGGAAGCCCAGACCCGCGCTCACCACCACCGCGAGCACGTCGAGGAAGTCCGGCAGGGTCCGCTCGATGTGGTCGCGGCGGACGCGGATCGCGGACCACAGGCCCGCCTCGATCCAGAACAGGCCGAAGGCCACCATGAGGAGCGCGGCCACCAGCTGACCGTTGATCAGCATCGAGAAGGCGCCGAGGGCGCCCAGGGCTCCGTACACCGCGCGGCGCGCCGCGTAGCGGTCGATCGTGAGGCCGGCCGGGTTGCCCGCCATGTCGATCTGGCGGCGCTTGCGGGCCACCCGGGCCGGTCCCATCAGGCGCAGCACCGCCGGGGCCCAGCGGATGCCCATCCGGTCCACCAGGGAGCCGACGGCCGTCGTACGGGTGGCACCGACCTCCAGGGCGAGTGCCAGGTCGGTCGGCAGCTTGACGTCGGCCCGGTAGAGGCGGATGCCGTGGAAAGCTCCGAGGACCGACAGGGCCACGGCGAGTGCGAGAAGGAGTCCGATCATCGTCCTGTCCGCCCCCTCACACGTCGATCTTGGACAGGCGGCGGATGAGGACGAACCCCAGGGCGAAGAGGCCGAGCGCGACGAGGACGGCCGTCTGGCCGAGGAACGCGCCCGTCATCCGGTCCAGTGCGCCCGGCATCATCATGTCGACCAGCAGCAGGGACCCGAGGCCGATGGCGGGGACCAGGTAGGCGGTCACCGTCACCTGCGACAGCTGGGTACGGATCTCCCTGCGGGTCTCCTTGCGCTGCTCCAGCGTCACCGTGAGGTTGCGCAGGCTGTCCACGATCGCGCCGCCCGCGCGGGCCGACAGGACGAGGGTGGAGACGAGGACGACCAGTTCCCGGGAGGGCAGGCGTTCGGTGAGTTCGCCGAGGGACTCGTCGATCGAGTGGCCGACGGCGAGGCGGTCGGCGACGCGCGCCAGTTCCTCGCCCGCCGGTGCCTCCAGCTCCTCGGCGGCTATGCCGATGGCCGTGCGCAGCGCCAGTCCGGCCTGGGTGGCGTTGGCGAGGATGCGGGCCAGGTCCGGGAGCTGGTTGATGAACCGTTCCGTACGGCGCGCCCGCTGCCAGTTGAGGAAGGCGTTCGCCGCCCAGATGCCGATCGCACCCGCCACCGGACCGAAGAACGGCGCGAGGAGGGACGAGGCGATCAGCCAGACGCCCGCGATGGAACCGAGCATGTAGACGAAGAACTCGCCCGGCGTGAGGTCCAGGCCGGTGGTGGCCAGCTTGATCTCGATGCGCCGGCCCAGCTTCGTCTTCCGCAGTCGCCGGTCCACCTCCTGGAAGCGGCGGCGACGGCCGGCGGGCTCCGGGACTCCGCTCGCGGAGAGGCGCTCGATGAGGGCGGCACGCTGGGCGCGGCCGGCCATGTACGCCTGGAGGCCGGCGACGACGAGTACGCAGGCCAGCAGGGTGACGCCGAGAGTGGCGAGGATCAGTGGGTTCACAGGGCGGTCCGGGGGATGTGCGCAGTGGTGAACGGGGCGGTGAGCGGGTCGTGGTCGTCCGGCAGGGCCACCCCGAAGGCCTGGGGGATGGGCTGGTTGTTCATGTAGAGGCGTTCCGCGATCCGGCGCGGCAGCGGGTAGTACTCGAAGAAGCCGTGCACCCGGCCGTCCGCCCCCATGGGCTGGGCCGCGAAGCGGCAGACGGTCGTGATGCGGAAGGGTTCACGGCCGTGGGATTCGAGAACGGAGATCTCGGTGATGCGGCGTGAGCCGTCGCCGAAGCGGGTGAGCTGGACGATGACGTTCACGGCGCTGTTGATCTGGTCCTGGAGCGCCTCGAAGGGGATCTCGACCTCCGACATGGAGGCCAGGGTCTGCAGGCGCATCAGCGCGTCGGAGGAGCTGTTGGCGTGGACGGTGGCCAGGGATCCGTCGTGGCCGGTGGACATCGCCTGGAGCATGTCGAGGGTCTCGCCGCCGCGGACCTCGCCGACGATGATGCGGTCGGGGCGCATGCGCAGGGAGTTGCGTACGAGGTCGCGGATGGTGATCTGGCCCTTGCCCTCCACGTTCGCGGGGCGGGATTCCAGGCGGATGACATGGGCCTGCTGGAGCTGGAGCTCGGCCGAGTCCTCGATGGTGATGATGCGTTCGCCCTCCGGGATCAGGCCGGAGAGGGCGTTCAGGAGGGTGGTCTTGCCGGTGCCTGTGGCCCCGGAGACGATCACGTTCGTCTTCGCCCCGACGAGGCCGGAGAGCAGGATCAGCATCTGCTCGTCGAGCGAGCCGAGGGCGATCATCTCGTGCAGGGTGAAGGCGCGCGGGAAGCGGCGGATGGTGAGGGTCGCGCCGGTCAGGGAGAGCGGCGGGATGATGACGTTGACGCGCTCGCCGCTGGGCAGGCGGGCGTCGACCATCGGATTTGCCTCGTCCACACGCCGGTTGACGGTGGAGACGATGCGCTCGATGGTCTGCATGAGCTGCTCGTGCGAGGCGAAGCGGATGGGGAGCTGTTCGACCCGGCCGGCGCGCTCCACGTAGATGTGGTCGGGGCCGTTGACCATGATTTCGGAGATCGAGGCGTCTTCGAGGAGCGGTTCGAGCACGCCGAGCCCGAGGGCCTCGTCGACGACGCGGCGGATCAGCTGCGCGCGCTCGACGGTGGAGAGGACGGGGCCTTCGCGGCTGATGATGTGGCCGAGTACGCGCTCCAGGCGCGCGCGGCGCTCTGCGGGCGCGAGCGCGGACATCTCGGCGAGGTCGATCTCCTCCAGCAGCTTGGCGCGGTAGGAGGAGACCAGGCGCCCGTCCTCGCGCGGGCTGTGCCGGTCGTCGGGGGTGTTGACCCGGGAACGCAGGCTCATGGTCCGGTCTCCTTCGGGTCGTCGTTGGGCATGACCGCCGTCGCCCTGGCCGGTTCGGGATCCAGCCCGGGAATGATCGAGTTGATCTCTATCGTCGCCACCGCGGTCACGGCATCCGCGGTCTTGGAAATCTTGACCTTCGCTCCGAGGCCGGCCCTGACGGCAGCCACCCCCGCCGCCTCGCCGCCCTCGCCGTTCCGGGCCTCCACCCGCGCCGCGGTGCGCGCCGCCGTGTCCGCCTGCTCGTGGACGTACGCGACCCAGCCGAGCTGGATCCCGCAGAGGGCGACGAACAGCAGGATCGGTACGAAGCCGATGTACTCGATGGCCACTTGGCCCCGGTCGGAGCGGCACTTCCGGTTCCGGTTCATGTCACTCCTTCTCCATCGCCGCGCCGGCCGTGCCCGTGATCTCACCGAAGTTGAGTCCGGGGTGGAGGACGGGGATCCTGAGCGTCACGGTCGCCTTGTAGATGTCGCCCGAAGGGCCGCAGTCCGCGTGCATGCCCCACGCGGGCGAGATGTGCTCGGCCGCCGCCTCCCGGCAGGACCTTCCCACCGCCCCCGCCCGCGCCGCCTCGTCCGCCGCGTTGCCCGCCAGGGAGAAGGCGTAGCCGATCAGTACGCACTCCCACACCGCCGCCACGAGCAGCAGGATCAGCGGCACCGTGCCCACGAACTCGATGGCCACCTGGCCCCGGTCCCCACGCCCCGGTCTGCGGGCGGGCATCCGTCAGCCCTCCCGGCCGCGGCGCAGGCGCGCCACCGGGCCCGCCGCGCGGACCGCCAGGGAGGCGCCGGTGGCCGCGGACGCGGACGGTGCCGTGTCCGGGGTGGACAGGAGGCCGAGTTCTCCGGCCAGCGTCCACAGGGCCTGCTTCACCGTCGAGCGGTTGTCGAGGTCCTGGACCCGGCCCGCGTCCACCACCGCCTGGAGTTCCTTGAAGGCGGCCGGGACCGGGGTGCGGGTGGCGCGGGTCTTGGTGATCTTCTCGATCAGGGCGGGCTGGATCTCCGTGTGCTTGCTCCAGCGGTTGACGACCACGGCCGTGTCCTCCGCCTTGCGCACCTGGAGCCGTTCCCACATCCGGACCATCCGCTTCGCCGCCCGCACGGCGACCACGTCCGGGGTGGTGACCAGTACGGCGACGTCCGCCATCTCCACGGCCGCCGCGTTGGCTCCGGTGACCTGGGTCCCGCAGTCGATGACGACGAGCTCGTAGCGGCTGCGCAGGGCTCCGACGATGTGCCGGGCGGCCCGGTCGTCCACCTCCTCGCCGCGTTCCCCGTCCGCCGGGGCGAGCAGCAGGGCGAGGCCCGAGGCGTCGTCGTAGACGGCGTCCTGGAGGACCCGCGGCGAGATGTCCTGGATCCCGGCGAGGTCGGCGACCGAGCGCCGGAACTGCACGTCGAGGTACGAGCCGACGTCGCCCGCCTGGAGGTCCAGGTCGACCAGTGCGGTCCGCCGGCCCGAGGCGGCCGCGGCCAGCGCGAACTGCACGGCGGTGAAGGTGGTGCCCACCCCGCCCTTGGCTCCGGTGACGGTGACGACCCGGCCGCCCGGGCCCGTGAAGACGTCGGCGGCGGCGCCCCCGCCCAGGTGGCGGCGTACGCCCACGGACCACTGGGCGGCGGCCTGGACGCGGGCGGCGAGTTCCTCGTAGGAGAGCGGGAGGCCGATCAGGCCGCGTGCGCCGGAGTCCATGGCGGCGGAGAACAGCCCCGGGCCGGCGTCCGAGGAGACCAGGACGACGCCCACCGCCGGGAAGCGCAGGGCCACTTCCCGGATGAGCTCCAGGGCGGGCACCGGGCCGATCCGCTCGTGGACGAGGACGACCTCGGGGAGTTCGTCGATGGACTCGGCGGCCAGCCGGGCGAGGGTGTCCAGGAGCGTGGTCGCGTCGGGGACGGGGGCGGCCGGCTCGGCGGCCGGGAGCTGGCTGAGCAGTGTGACGATGGCGCGCGCGGCGTCCGGGTCGCCGACCGCGGGGAGGATTCGGGTGGTCATCCGGGCCTCACCTGTCCCCGTCGAGGGTGTACGTGCGGTCGCCCGGGCCGGGCGCCGAGTCGGTGCCGGGGGCCACCAGGGCCAGGCGTACGTGTTCCGCGAAGGATTCGGCGTACGCGACGCGCTGGGTGTCCTTGGTGTTCAGGGCGAAGGTGATCGGGACGGCCTCGGCGGGGCCCTTGCGGTCGGCGTCCTTGTCCAGGGCGGTGAGCCTGCCGACGCCGAGGACCCGGGCGTTGGCGACGATGATCACCGACCGCGAGGGGTCGGTGTCCTTGGCGCCCTTGAAGGTGGCGATGATGTTGACCTTGGCGCCGGAGGTGATCTTTCCCGCCACGCCCGTGGCCGCGTCGATCATGATGGCGATCTCCTGCTCGCCGGGCTGCAGCTGCGGCCGGTCGACGAACATGTCCGCCTGGAGCAGCGAGCCCTTCTTCAGGGTGGTGAGCGCGATCTTGTCCTTGAGGGCGCCGAGGTCGGTGACGGCGGTGTCTGAAAGCCACCGCTTGGGGATCCTGACCTCCTCGAACTGCCCCGCCGCCAGCGGGCTGTACGGTGCTATGTCTCCCTTGGCGCGGTACGCGACGACCTCGGCACCGACCTTGGAGTTGACGTCGCCGATCACCACGAGGACTCCGGCGAAGGCCCCCAGTGCGCACAGGACCGACAGGAGCAGCAGGATGACGCCGCGGCGCTGGCGTGAGTTCATGGGCCTTACCTACCTCGCCGTTCTTCATTCATTCGTGCGTTCGAGTGATCAGGGTCTGGAACGGGCGGTGCTCGCGGGCGGCGGCGGTGCCGTGAGCGGCGCCGCGCAGAAGCCGCAGCGGTCGCCGATGAGTTCGAGGCCGCACCAGCGGCACTCCTCCCGGCGGACCGAGGCGACCAGCTGGTAGAGCACGGACAGGTCGGGGATCCCGGCGGCGAACTCGACGAGCTTCGGGGTGCCCCACCAGCCGGGGGACGCTCCGGGCAGCGGGTTCTCCATGACGCCCTGGACCTGCCAGGCGGGGGCCAGTTCGGCCGTGACCCAGTCGGAGGTGAGCTGGCCGCGGGCGAAGGTGAGGTGCGTGGCGAAGTCGGGACCGGCGGGCAGCACCCCGCTGCGCGGGCCGTGGGCGCCCTGGCCGCCACGGCTTCCGCCGCGGCTTCCGCCTGCGCCACCGCTGCCGCCCCCGCCGAGTTTCGCCAGGTGCGGCTTGGGATGGGCCATGACGGCGAACTGCGCGCTCGGCGACCAGGACCGGGCGTGCGCACCCAGTCCGACGGGGACCCGGACCCGGTCGAGCTTGGCGACCGAGCCCAGCAGGGCGCCCGCGTAGATGTAGTGGGACAGCAGCCGGGCCGCCGAGGCGATGATTCCGGGGCTGAAGTCGCAGACGCTGAGCTGCCGCAGCTGACGCGCCAGCAGGGCCGTTCCCAGCGGCGGCAGATCGATGCCGAGGAGCGCGATCCGGTCGGTTTCCAGGATGGCCCGTACGGTGTGCAGCCGCTGCACGGTGGAGCGCGGGAGCCATGGCGGCACGAGGGCCACCAGGTGGCCGTGCCGCTCCAGCAGGGCGCCCGTCTCCGCGAGCGCGGCCTCCAGGTCGAGCTGCTCGGGCGGGTGCAGTAACGCCGCGCCGGGCGTGTGCCGGTCAGGGGCCGGAAGTACCAGATCGGCGCTGGTGACAGCGATGGCGGTCGGCACGCGCATTCCCCCGTTCCCCCACGTTCGCCCCGTGCGCCGCGAGCACGTCACCCGCCCGGCGCGCGCTCGACGCGGACTCGACGCGGGCCCGATACGGACTCCTCACGTCCGCGCCCGCACTGCGCGACCGCATCCGATCGACCCGCTCCCCCTTGCCCCAGCACCATATCCGCGTCGCCCCTGGCGGGGCAGGGCCTTGAGGATTCCCGTGCTCACGGCACGGGTCGCCGGGGGCGGAAACCCGGACAACAGGGATCGCATAGCGGGCCATTTCAAGCCACATCGCAAAGACTCTTGACACGGGGATTGGTCTGGACCAACTTGGCAACGCACGCCTTGAGTCGGACCCGCCCCACCGGGTCCCCCCATCCCCGCACCCCCCTTCCTCCCCCCACCGGAGCCCACGTGAACCGCATACGCTCCCTCGCCCTCCCCATCGCCGTCACCCTGACCGCGGGCGCCCTGTCCGCCCTCGCCGCCGGTACCGCACAGGCGGCGGACGTGAACGTCGCCCGCAACGGCGGCTTCGAGTCGGGTCTCGCCAACTGGTCCTGCACCGGCGGAACCGGCGCTTCCGTCTCCTCGCCCGTCCACTCCGGATCCGGCGCCCTGAAGGCCACCCCCGCGGGCCAGGACAACGCCCGCTGCAGCCAGACCGTCACGGTCAAGCCGAACTCGACGTACACGCTGAGCACGCAGGTCCAGGGCTCCTACGTGTACCTCGGCGCGACCGGGACCGGCACCCAGGACGTCTCCACCTGGACGCCCGGATCGGGCGCAGGCTGGCAGAAGCTCTCCACCACCTTCACCACCGGCCCCGGCACCACCCAGGTCACCGTCTACACGCACGGCTGGTACGGCCAGCCGGCCTACGTCGTCGACGAGTTCAGCGCCTTCGGCCCGGACGGCGGAGGCGGCACCGACCCGGGTCCGTCCGTCCCCGGAGCCCCGGCCGGGACGGCCGTTTCCGGTCAGAGCGCGAACGCCCTCACCCTTTCGTGGAACGCGGTCGGCTCGGCCACCGGCTACTACGTGTATCAGGACGGCGTCCGCGTCCAGGCCGTGACCGGCGGCGCCGCCTCCACCCAGGTCACCGGGCTCGCGGCCTCGACCTCGTACTCCTTCCAGGTGAGCGCGTACAACGCGGCGGGCGAGGGCCCGAGGTCCGCCCCGGTGACCGGCACCACCACCGGCACCGACCCGGGTCCGGGCCCCGGGCCCGCCGTCCCCAAGCACGCCCTGACCGGCTACTGGCAGAACTTCAACAACGGGGCGACCGTCCAGAAGATCTCCGACGTCTCCGCGCAGTACGACATCATCGCCGTCTCCTTCGCCGACGCCACCACCACGCCCGGCGCCATCACCTTCAACCTCGACTCGGCCGGCCTCGGCGGCTACACCGTCGCCCAGTTCAAGGCCGACATCGCCGCGAAGGAGGCGGCCGGCAAGTCGGTCATCCTCTCCATCGGCGGTGAGAAGGGGACCATCACGGTCAACGACTCGGCCTCCGCGAACAACCTCGCGAACTCTGCGTACGCCCTGATGCAGGAGTACGGCTTCACCGGCATCGACATCGACCTGGAAAACGGCCTGAACCCCACCTACATGACGCAGGCCCTGCGCTCGCTGTCGTCGAAGGCGGGCTCCTCGCTCGTCATCACCATGGCCCCGCAGACGATCGACATGCAGTCCACGCAGGGCGGCTACTTCAGGACGGCGCTGAACATCAAGGACATCCTCACCGTCGTCAACATGCAGTACTACAACAGCGGCTCCATGAACGGCTGCGACGGCAAGGTCTACTCCCAGGGCTCGGTGGACTTCCTCACCGCGCTCGCCTGCATCCAGCTGGAGGGCGGGCTCGACCCCTCGCAGGTGGGCATCGGCGTCCCGGCCTCCCCGAGCGGGGCGGGCAGCGGCTACGTCTCCCCGAGCGTCGTCAACAACGCCCTGGACTGCCTGACCCGGGGCACGAACTGCGGCTCCTTCAAGCCGTCGAAGACCTACCCGGGTCTGCGCGGCGCGATGACCTGGTCGACCAACTGGGACGCCAAGGCGGGTAGTGCTTGGTCGAATTCGGTGGGTCCGAAGGTCCACGGGCTCCCGTAGGCGGTACGTGTGGGGGTGGCCGGATCGGTACGGCCGGCACAGCGTGTCCTTGACCGGGACATGCCACGAGAGCACGCTGTGCGCGTCCGCACGGCTACCCCCACACTCCCGACCCAGGAGAACGCATGCGGCTCCATACCCGCCGAAGGGCCGCCCTCACGGCGGCCCTGCTGGCGCTCGCGCTGGGCGCACCCGCCTACGGCATGAGCGCGACGGCTTCCCCTCCGCCCACCCCTTCGACCGCCACCCAGGACGAGGCGATCGTCCAGTACCGGATCCACGGCCCCTCCACCGCCGCCGACCGCACCGCCCTGCTCCGTACGGGCGTCTCGATCGACGAGGTGGACGACCACACCGTCGTGGTCAGCGCCGACACCATGCAGGCGAAGAAGCTGGGGGAGCTCGGCTACCGGCTGACCGCCCTGCCCGGCCCCCCGGACCGCTCGCTGCCCGGTATCGCGGCGAGCCCGATGGACTTCCCCTCGGCGGACTCGAAGTACCACAACTACGCCGAGGCGACGGCCGAGATCAACCAGCTCGTCGCGCAGTACCCCTCGATCGCGAGCAAGCGGGTGATCGGGAAGTCGTACCAGGGCCGGGACATGTTCGCCATCAAGATCAGCGACAACGTCGCGACGGACGAGGCCGAGCCCGAGGTGCTCTTCACCGCCCACCAGCACGCGCGCGAGCACCTGACCGTGGAGATGGCGCTGTACCTGCTCAAGGAGTTCGCCTCCAAGTACGGCAGCGACTCCCGGGTCACGAACGCCGTCAACGGCCGCGAGATCTGGATCATCCCGGACCTCAACCCGGACGGCGGCGAGTACGACATCGCCACCGGCTCCTACCGCTCGTGGCGCAAGAACCGGCAGCCCAACGCCGGCTCCTCCTACGTCGGCACGGACGAGAATCGCAACTGGAACTACAAGTGGGGCTGCTGCGGCGGCTCCAGCAGCAGCAAGAGCTCCGAGACCTACCGGGGCGCGGCCGCCGAGTCGGCGCCCGAGGTGAAGGTCGTCTCGGACTTCGTACGCAGCCGGGTGATCGGCGGCAAGCAGCAGATCAAGGCCGCCATCGACTTCCACACCTACAGCGAGCTCGTCCTGTGGCCCTTCGGCTACACCTACAACGACACCGCCCCGGGCCTGACCGCCGACGACCTCGCCGTCTACAAGAAGATCGGTACCGGCATGGCGGCGAGCAACGGCTACACGCCGGAGCAGTCGAGCGACCTCTACATCACGGACGGGACGATCGACGACTGGCTGTGGGGCAACCAGAAGATCTTCTCCTACACCTTCGAGATGTACCCGGAGAGCGGCGGCGGCGGCTTCTACCCGCCGGACGAGGTCATCGACCGCGAGACCGCGCGCAACAAGGACGCGGTGCTCCAGCTGCTGGAGAACGCGGACTGCATGTACCGCTCGATCGGCAAGGAAGCCCAGTACTGCACGACGCCGTGACCGGCTGACCGTGTGAAAGGGGGCGCCCCACCGCCAGGGGGGCGCCCCGCCCGCGTATCCGGCCGCGTATCCGGCCGCAGGCCTGCCTCAGCCGAGGACGGCGAGGGCGTCGATCTCGATGAGCAGCTCGGCCGGCAGCCCCACGTACACGGTGGTGCGGGCCGCGGGGGCCTCCCCCAGGCCCTGCTCCTCGAAGTAGGCGTTGTAGATGCCGTTCATCTCGGCGAAGTGCCCGGTGTCCGTCAGGTAGACGCGGATCATCATCACGTCGTCCCAGCCCGCACCGCCGGCCTCCAGGACGGACCGGACGTTCTCCAGCGTCTGGAGGGTCTGTTCGCGCAGCGTCGGCCCGGCGGGGGTGGGCGGCTGCCCGTCGACGTGCGGGAGGAAGCCGACCTGGCCGGCGACCTGGAGGATGTTCCCCTTCCGCACGCCGTGCGAGAACTTCGCGGGCGGGGCGGTGTGGGTGTCGGGGGTGATGGCGGTCTTCTCGGTCACGTGCTCTCCTGTGCTCCTGAATAGTCCTGACTGATGGCCCCGGCGGTGGCCAGCACCTGCGGCAGCAGTTCGAGCAGCCCCTCGGCGGCGAGGACCACACCGGGCGCGGACACCGACAGCGCGGCGACGACCCGTCCGTCCGGCCCGTGCACGGGCGCCCCTAGGCAGTTGACGGACTCCTCGTGCCCGCCGAGATCGGTGGCCCAGCCCTGCTCCCGTACGAGGTCCAGCTCGCGCAAAAAGGCCCCCGCGTCCGGAGTGGAGCGGGCGGTGTAGCGGGGGTACTCGATCCGGCCGGCGAGGGCCCGGCGCTCGGCCTCGGGCAGGTCGGCGAGGAGCAGCTTGGCCACGGCGGCGACCGTGAGGGGCACGGGCCTGCCGATGCGGGAGTACATGCGGACCGGGTAGCGGCTGTCGACCTTGTCGACGTACACGACCTCGTCGTCCTGGTGGAGGGCGAGGTGAACGGTGTGCCCGGTGGCCCTGTTCAGTTCCACGAGGTGGGGGTGGGCGATCTCCCGGACGTCCAGGTTCTCGATGGCCTCCGCGGCGAGCGCGAAGAGCCGGGCGCCGAGGCGGTGGCGGCCGTCGGGCTGGCGGTAGACGAAGCCGTGCTCGTGCAGGGTGCGCAGCAGGCGCAGCGCGGTGCTCTTGTGCACGCCGAGGGCGTCGGCGACCTCGCCGAGCGAGGCCGGGCCCCGCGCGAGCAGGGGCAGGATGCCGAGCGCCCTCTCGACCGACTGGCTCATGCCGCGCCCTCTCGTGACCGTCACTGCGCAGCGGCGCCGCGCATTGACCCACCGTCATCCGGGATGTTAGACAGCATGCAGCGGTATACGCAACGACCGTTGCACACCACGCAATCCCCGGGAGGCACCCGCATGGCCACCGCCAGCGACCCCGTCAAGGACCTCGCCGACGAGCCGGTCGACCACCGGTTCAAGGGCCTCCCCCCGGACGCCCAGGCGCACGGCCTCACCGTCGGGCAGCTCGCCGCCGAGCGCCGGGACCTCTACTCCGGCGGCTTCACCACCCCCGTGCTGACGCTCGACGCGGACGCGCTGGAGCACAACCTCACCGCGCTGGGCGCCTACGCCGCCCGCCACGACCTGGCCTTCGCCCCGCACGGCAAGACCTGCATGTCCCCCCAGCTCTTCCGGCGCCAGCTGGAGCACGGCGCGTGGGGCATCACCGCCGCCGTCCCCCACCAGGCCCGCGTCTACCGCGCCTTCGGCATCCAGCGGATCTTCCTCGCCAACGAGCTCGTCGATCCCGCCGCCCTGCGCTGGGTCGCCGACGAGCTCGCCGCCGACCCCGGCTTCCGCTTCGTCTGCTACGTCGACTCCGTGCGCGGGGTCGAGCTCATGGACCGGGCCCTCGAGGGCCGGACCGCCCGCATCGACGTCGTCGTCGAGCTGGGCGCCGGCGAAGGTGCCCGGACCGGGGCCCGCACCGACGACGACTGCCGTGCCGTCGCCGACGCCGTCGCCGCGAGCACCGCCCTGCGCCTGGTCGGCATGGGTGGCTACGAGGCCGAGGTCCCGGACGCCGACCCCGGCTCCGTCCACGCGTACCTGCGCCGGCTCACCGCCCTCGCCGTCGAGTTCGACAAGGCGGGCCGGTTCCCCGCCGACCTCGACGAGATCGTCGTCAGCGCCGGCGGCTCCGCCTGGTTCGACGCGGTCGCCGACGTGTTCGCCGAGCTCCCGGAGCTCTCCCGCCCGGTCCTCAAGCTGCTGCGCTCCGGCGCGTACGTCTCCCACGACCACGGCTGGTACACCCGCCTGACCCCCTTCAACCGGCACCCCGAAGAGGGCGGCCTGCGCCCGGCGTTCCGGCTGTGGACCCAGGTCGTCTCCCGCCCCTCCCCCACCCAGGCCTTCGTCAACGCGGGCAAGCGCGACATCGCCTACGACCTGGGCCTGCCCGAGGCCGAGCTGGTCCGCGACGCCCTCACCGGCGAGGAGCGGCCCGCCACCGGCGTCCGCGTGGTCAAACTGTCCGACCAGCACGCCTGGCTGGAGACCGGCTCGGCCGAGGACGTACAGGTCGGCGACTGGGTGGCCCTCGGCATGTCCCACCCCTGCACGATCTTCGAGAAGTGGCCGCTGATCCCGGTCGTGGCGGCCGACGGCACCGTCACCGACTACGTGCGCACCTTCTTCTAGGCGCCGGCCGGTGGACCTGGTCATCCGGGGGGCCCGCGTCGTCGACGGCACGGGCGGGCCCTCGTACACCGCCGACGTCGGCGTCCACGAGGGCCGGATCGCGGCGATCGGCAGGCTCCCGGGCGGGCGCAGGACCCTCGACGCGCACGGCCTCGCCCTCGCCCCGGGCTTCGTCGACATGCACGCCCACAGCGACCTCGCCCTGCTCCGCGACCCGGACCACAGCGCGAAGGCCGCGCAGGGCGTGACGCTGGAGGTCCTCGGCCAGGACGGCCTGTCGTACGCGCCCGCCGACGACCGCACCCTCGGCGAGGTGCGGGCCGCCATCGCGGGCTGGAACGGCCCGGGCGACGACATCGACTTCGACTGGCGCACGGTCGGCGGCTACCTCGACCGGCTGGACCGCGGCTTCGGCGGCGAGGGCATCGCCGTCAACGCCGCCTACCTCGTCCCGCAGGGCACGGTCCGCGCGTACGCCCTCGGCTGGGACGACCGCCCCGCGACCGCGGCCGAGCTGGACCGGATGCGCGCCCTCGTCGCCGAGGGCCTCGCCCAGGGCGCCGTCGGCCTGTCCTCCGGGCTCACCTACACCCCCGGCATGTACGCCTCCGGGGCCGAACTGACCGAGCTGTGCCGGGTCGTGGCCCGCTACGGCGGCTACTACTGCCCGCACCACCGCAGTTACGGCCACGGCGCCCTGGCCGCCTACGCCGAGATGATCGCCCTCACCCGGGAGGCCGGCTGCGCCCTGCACCTCGCGCACGCCACCATGAACTTCGGCGAGAACCGGGGCCGGGCCCCCGAGTTGCTGGCCCTGATCGACGCGGCCCTGGACGGGGGCGCCGACATCACCCTCGACAGCTATCCGTACACCCCCGGCTGCACCACCCTCGTCGCGCTCCTGCCGGGCTGGGCGAACGAGGGCGGCCCGGAGGCGGTCCTCGCCCGGCTGCGGGACGACGCCCAGGCCGAGCGGATCCGTCACGCGCTGGAGGTCGAGGGCTCCGACGGCTGCCACGGGGTGCCCGTCGACTGGTCGACGATCGAGATCTCGGGGACCGCGGACCCCGCCCACGGCGCGTACGTCGGCAGGCGCCTGGACGGTTGGGAGACCGCCCGCCGGCTCCTGCTGGGCGACCGGCTCGCGCCGACGATCCTCCAGCACGTCGGCCACGAGGTGAACGTCCGGGCGATCATGCGCCACCGGGTCCACACCGGCGGCTCCGACGGCATCCTCCGGGGCGCGAAGCCGCACCCGCGCGCCTACGGCACCTTCCCCCACTACCTCGGCCACTACGTCCGCGAACTGGGCCTGCTCTCCCTGGAGGAGTGCGTGGCGCACCTGGCCGGCCGTCCCGCGGCGCGCCTGCGGCTGCCCGACCGGGGTCTGGTCCGCGTGGGCCACCGCGCCGATCTCGTCCTCTTCGACCCGGAGACGGTCGCGGCCGGATCCACGTACGAGCGTCCCCGCGCGCTGCCGACCGGTATCCCGCACGTCCTGATCGACGGGCGGTTCGTCATGCGCGACGGGCGCCGGACGGACGTGCTGGCCGGGCGTTCGGTCCGCCGGACCGACCAGGGTCCCCGGTAGATCCGACATCTACGATGGGCGGCATGGTCGCCTTCGCCCTTGCCGCCCTGCTTTTCCTCGCGTTCTGCATAAGCGTCAGACAGGACCGGCGCCGCTTCAGCAACGCCGTGCTCCTGGGGCTGACCTTCCTGAGCGCCTTCTCCGCCCTGTTCCTCCAGGTGGGCAAGCTGCCGACCTGGGCGGCCGTCACGGTCGTCGTACTGGCCTTCGCCTCACCCGCGTTCGCCACCCTGGCGCTGGGCGTCTTCCTCGTCCGCAACGGCGTGACCATGGTCCGCAAGGAGGGCCTGCGGCCGGCCAACCTGCTGTCGATGCTCGCGGGCCTCGCGATCTTCGCGCTGATCGCGCTGCTGGTCCTCGTCGGCGTGGTCGGATCCCCCGTACTGGGCGGCATCGCCGGAACCCTCACCGTCGTCGCCGGCTACGTCTCCTTCGTCTTCTTCTGCTTCCTGGGCTACGCCTTCCTCTACGGACGGATCAAGGTGCGCGGCGACGTCCACCACGTGGTCATGCTGGGCTCGGGACTGGTCGGCGGGGACCGGGTGCCTCCGCTGCTGGCCTCGCGCCTGCGCAAGGGGCAGCAGATCTACGAGGCCCAGCTGGCCCGGGGCGGCCGGCCGCCGGTCCTGCTCGTGTCGGGCGGCAAGGGATCGGACGAGAAGGTCGCCGAGGCCCGGGCGATGGCGGACTGGCTGATCTCGGAGGGCGTCCCGGCGGAGCACATCGTGCTGGAGGACCGGTCCACCACGACCGAGGAGAACATGCGCTTCAGCCGGGAGATCATGGAGGCGCACGATCCGGCCTACCGGTGCGTGGTGGTCACCAACAACTTCCACGCCTTCCGGGCCGCGATGCTGGCGCGCAAGACCGGGGTCAACGGGCAGGTACTGGGCTCCCCCACCGCGAAGTACTACGTGCCGAGCGCCACCATCCGGGAGTTCGTCGCGGTCTTCTGGGAGCACCGGCTCGTGAACCTGTCGATCTGCGGCCTGCTGACCGTCTTCGGCGCGCTCGGCACGCTGGCCGCGGTCCTCGTCTGAACCGCGCGCACGCGAAGGTGCCGTGACTCCCCCCTTGGCAGTCACGGCACCGGTCCGCGCGTGCGCGGCGGTACGGGCTACACCCGCTGCCAGAGCGCCGGGACGTTCGGCGGCTCCCAGCCCGGCTGGGCCTGGTGCCCCTGGATGCAGCGGTAGGTCGCGCCGCCGTGGGTGACGGTGGCGCCGGCCGCGTAGACGGTGCCCGCCTTCCAGGTGCCGCCCGGCTCGGGCTCGCCGGGGCCGGGTCCCGGACCGGGGTCGCTGCCGCTGACCTTGAGGGTCAGTCCGTACGCCGACAGGATCGGGTTCAGCGGCTGGAAGAAGGTGGTCCCGCCGCTGGAGCAGTTGCCGGACCCGCCCGAGGTGACGCCCTGGGCCTGGCTCCCGGAGATGTAGGAGCCGCCCGAGTCGCCCGGCTCGGCGCAGACCGTCGTCCGGGTCACGCCGGAGATGGTGCCCTCGGGGTAGGTGACGCTGGTGTTGTGCTGCTGGATCGTGCCGCAGTGCCATCCGGTGGTCGATCCGGAACGGCATACCGAGGCCCCGACCGGCTGCAGCACCGAGCCGGTGACCTGCACGTTCGCGCCGCTGCCCTTGACGTACGGGGTCGCGGTCCACTGGGTGTTGGCGGCCACCCAGGCCATGTCGTTGCCGGGGAAGACCGATGCCTGGAAGGACCCCTGGGCCACCTGGTTGAAGCCGCTGGTGGTGGTTCCGGCGCGCCCGCAGTGCCCGGCGGTGGCGAAGCCGTTCACGGTCCCCCTGGTGACGGGGAAGCCGACGGAGCAGCGGCCGCTGCCGTTCATGTAGTAGGCGTCGCCGCCGCGCAGGTCGTAGAGCGGGCGCGGGACCTCGGCCGTACGGACCACCGTGACCCGGGCCGGGTCCGTCCCGGTGGCGGCCAGCAGTGCGGCCGCCGCGCCCGGCCCGGTCTCCTCGACGACGAGGGTGTTGGAGCGCGGGTCGACGTAGCGGACCGGGGTCGCGGGACCGGCGGCCCGGTCCAGCGCGGTCTTCGCGGCGTCCAGGTCGGCCAGGCTGCGGGTGACCAGCTCGGCCCGGGCCCCGGTGGCCCGTATCGCGGCGGTGTCGGCGGCCCGGGTGGTGGCCACGGTGAGGGTGCCCGCGTCGGGCCCGTCCACCCAGGCCCCGGCGAAGGCGGCGCCGAGCCGGTCGCGCAGCCGGGCGGCGGTGGCCCCCGCCTCGGCCTCGTGGGCGAGTCGTGCCTTGGCCTGCGTGGGGGTCAGGCCGAGGTCGCGCTGCATGGCGGCGAGCAGCTCGGGCGGGGCGTCGGCGGTGCGCAGGGTGGCCGACGCGGAGGGGGCGGCGGGCGGCGCGGGATCGGCGGTGGCGCCGCCGGTCCCGGCCAGCAGCAGCCCGGCGGCGGCCAGGGCGGTACACGCCGCGCGGGCGTGTCGCTTGAGCATGGGGGATCTCCTCGGTTTCCGGTGGGGGTCTGCGGAAACCGTAGAAATCCGAACCGTCCTGCGGGAGCTGCCGGTTGACCCCTCCCCCGGTGTTATGCCCGCGGTCCCCGGACGGCGCCGCCGCAGCCGAGGTGCGTTCATGGGGCGTCGGCCGGAGGATGGGGCCAGGGGAAACCGTAGGAGGTACGCGATGGTCAGTGAACCCGACGAGCAGCCCACACGGTCGGACCGGCTCTTCACGGGCGGGGAGCGGCCGTACGACCCCGAGGACCTCGTGATGGCGACGGGCCACGACCCGACTCCGGAGCGGGTCGAGAAGGCTCGCATGCTGATCGAGAAGGAGGGCCCGCAGGTCATCGAGCGCTATCTGCCGTAGGTACGGCTCAGCGCGACACGGATGCTGCCGACAGCTCCGCCCCGGGGTCGCCCCCCGGGGCGGAGCGGTCCCCGCGCCCGGGGGCCGGTGGGAGTCCGCCGGCCGATCTCGCCAGCGCCTGTGCGTGCGCGGCCCGGGCGTGTTCCAGTACCTCCGCGGCCCGGGCCGCGGCGGGCGCCGCGGGATGCCAGCCCAGCAGGTGCCGCCACATGAGCGGGGTCCCGGTGAGCGGCCGTGTGACCACCCCCGGGGTCGCCGGGAAGGTGGCCCGGCACAGGCCGACCGCCCGCCCCACCTGCACCAGGTGCACACAGGAGGCGGTGTCGGTCTCGTAGACGCAGGCGGGCGCGAAACCGGCCCGCACACAGGCCGCGGCGAAGCAGTCGCCGAAGCACCCGTCCCCGGGGACGTCGGTCCACGCCTCGGCGGCCAGCTCGGCGAGCTCGATCTCCGCGCGCGGGGCCAGGGCCAGGGGATGGTCCTCGGCGAGCATCACGTGCACGGGATCGCGCGCCACCTCCATCCAGGCGAGGCGCCCGGGCTCGGGCGGCGCGCTCTCGCCGCAGACCCCGACCATCGCGAAGTCCAGGCGCCCGTCGGCGACGCCGCCGGCGATCTCCTTCTCGGACCAGGAGGTGTACGTGGTCACGGGCACGCCCGGTTCCCGGTGGGCGAGCCGGTCCACGAGCCCGCCGAGCAGCGGCCCGTGCGTGGCGCCGAGCCGGTAGCCGCGCGCCCCCTGCCGGGCCAACCGCTGGGCGTCCTCCTGCAGCTCGCACACCGCGGGCAGCAGCACCCTGGCCCGCTCCAGCACCAGCTCCCCGAGCGCGGTGGCCCGTACGCCCTCCCGCCCGCGCAGGAACAGCGTCCCGCCCAGTGCCCGCTCGATGCGCTTCAGCTGCGTACTGAGCGCGGGCTGGGCGAGGCCGAGCGCGGTGGCGGCCCGGGTCAGGCTCCCGGCGTCGGCGACAGCCCTGACGATCTTGAGGTGCCTCAGCTCCAGATCCATACGAAGAGCTTGGTCCAGACCTGTAGTCGTGCGCTATGGGTCGTGCGCATCCAGAATCGTTAATGCTCGTTAGCCGCAAGGGGGACACAACCCTAAGGACTGGAAAATGCACACACTCGACGTCGACTGGGACCACCCCACCGACCCGCGCCCCGGCCCACGGCTCGACCACGTCCGCGCCTATGTGAGCACTGCGGGAGCCGACGGGCACCTCTGGCACGGGGTCCCCACCCTCCTGCTGACCACGCTCGACCGCGCCACCGGCCGCACCTCCCGCACCCCGCTGATCTACGGCGAGGACGCGGGCAGCTACATCGTCCTGGCCTCCGCCCAAGGCGCCCCGCACCACCCCCGCTGGTACCGGAACCTCACCGCCCACCCGGAGGTCCGCGTCCAGGCCGGCGCCGCCGCCTTCACGGCGCAGGCGCGCACCGCCACGCCGGAGGAGCGCGAGACGTACTGGGAGATGATGACGGCCCTGTGGCCCCCGTTCGAGGACGACCGCGCCGCGGCCCGGCCCCGCCAGATCCCTCTGGTGATCCTGGAACGCCGGAGCTGACCGGGGCCCGGAGCCGGGCCCGGACGACCTGGACCCGGACGACCTGGACCCGGACCTGGGCCCGTACCTAGAACGTCGGCGCGGCAACCGCGCTGTACGTGCGCCCGCCCGCGACGAACTCACCCAGCGGGACCATGCCGAAGCCGTCGACGTGCACCTTCCAGGACGGCACGTTCCCGGCCTCGATGAAGGCGACCACCGCTTCGGCACGCTCCGAGGCCGCGGACACGGCCATGGTGAACAACGCCCGGGCCACGCCGCGCCCCCGGTACGCGGCCGCGACCACCACCGGCCCGTAGAGCAGCCACCGCACCTCGGCCAGGGGGCGCCCCTGCCACTCCAGGGCCCCCTGGGCCCGGAGCAGGCCCGCGACCGGCGGCGACGCGTCGGCCGGGGCCGCGGGCACCGACAGCGCGAGCAGCCCGGCGATCCGACCCCCGTCGTCCGCGACCAGCAGCTCCCGCGCCCCGGCCATCCCGCGCAGCACGCCGACGTCGAAACGGCCCTGCACGAACCCCTGCTCCGCCCGCTGCCGCTCGGTCAGCGCGTCGTGATGGTTGGCGGCGAAGAGCTCCGCCATGGCGGGCACATCGGCCTCGGTGGCGTACCGGTACTCCATCCCGCGATCGTGCCACGCCCCCACCACCGGGCCCCGGCGCCGACACCAGAACCTACGGGTGACGGTTGGAGCGACCCGCGTTGAACACGTTCAAACACTCTGACAGTATGGCCACGGTGAACCTGCCGGTCACCACCAGCCCGGAGGTCGTTGCGCCATGGTCATCATGCTCATCCTCTTGTTCGTCCTCGCGATCCTGGCTCTGATCGCGACGCTCGCGGCAGGCGCCGTCCTGGGCTTCCTCTACGCCGCGATGAGCAGCGGACTGACGCTCGGGGCGAGGGTCGCACTGTTCCTGCTCCTGGCCGCGGGTTCGGCAGCGACGTGGCTGACCGGCACGGGAGCCGGGACCCCGTGGCAGCCGGCGATCGTGGTGCTGTCGTCCACCGCGACGGTCGTCGCGGGAGTCACCTACCTCACCAGGGCAGCCCTGAAGCGACGCCCGCCCCGCCCCCCGGTGGCAGCGTGGACGATCCCGCGCCCGCCGGCCACGGGTCACTGAGGGCTGAGGGCTCGGGGCTCGGGGCTCGGGGACTCGGGGCGGCTTCGGGGGCGGGAGCCGCTCAGGCGGCGGTCAGGGAGGCGTATGGGGGTTTCCCGTCAGTCCCATCGTCTCTCCGTGTCGGGCCGGCCCCTCAAGGGCGCTCGTTCCTCGCGTCGCTTCGCGATGGCCTTCGGCCACCCTTGACCGCCCGTCCCGCCCCGGACATACGAAGACTGCCGGGAAACCCCCAAAGGAACGGGCCGGGCGTTAAGGGGGCAGGGCGGGGTGGTCGGGGATGCCCTGCCCGGTCAGGGTGGGGCATGTCCCCGAGGCGGGGCCCATGAGAGAGACCTGCCGGGCCGGGGGAAGCGCATCCAATCGCTACGCGCTTCGCACGTCTCGGCGTCTGCGGTCCGTCTGGGGCTGGACATAGGCCGCCCACGAGCCGTGGGACTCCTCATTGACTGCGTCCGACGGCTGTCGGGAGCAGGAAACGCCTGCGACTACGGCTATTCGGTAGTGGAGCCGGGTCAGCGGAAGCGGGCGGCCCAAAGGGCCAGCCTTTGCCCCAATTGCGGTCGTTTGGGCGCCGTTTCGTGGAGTCGTCCCCGCCCTGACCCGGATTCACTACGGAATAGGTGAAGTACCGGCCGCCAGCCCCTCCCACCGGTCCCGATAAGCCCCGGCCGACCTCCGGTCGCCGTCAGCGGCAAGCCTCCGCGACTCGTGGGCGGCCTATGCCCAGCCCAAGACGGCCTGGAGACGCTGAGACGTGAGGAGCGCGTAGCGATTGGATGCGCTTCCCCCGACCCGGCCGGCCTCTCCCATGGGCCCCGCCTCGGGGGCGTGCCTCTCACGCCCGACCGGGCCGTCCATCTCCGACCACCCCGTCCTGATCCTTGAACGCCCGGCCCGTTCCTTTGGGGGTTTCCCGGCAGTCTTCGTATGTCCGGGGCGGGACGGGCGGTCAAGGGTGGCCGAAGGCCATCGCGCAGCGACGCGACCGAAGGGAGCGCCCTTGAGGGACCGGCCCGACACGGAGAGACGATGGGACTGACGGGAAACCCCCATACGCATCCCTGATTCCGCCCGACCGAAGCCCCGCTCACCCCCACCGCCCCGCACGGCTTCGCTGGTCCCCGCGCCCAGGTTCCTGTTCGATGGCCGCATGAGCAGCGAGATCAGCAGTGACGACTTCCGCACCACCCTGCATTCCCTGCGGGTGTGGGACTCTCCGCTTCCCGGCTTCGATGCCGGGGCCGCGCCCGGTGAGCCGTTGGCACTGTTCCGGGAGTGGTTCGTGCATGCCGCCCGGGCGGGGCAGTTGGAGCCGCACACCATGACTCTGGCGACGGTGGACGGGGAGGGGCGGCCCGATGTGCGGACGCTGATGCTGCACGATGCCGACGCGCGCGGCTGGCACTTCGCCTCGCACGCGACCAGCGCCAAGGGCGTGCAGCTGGCCGGGCGGCCGGAGGCCGCCCTCGGGTTCTACTGGCCGACCGTGGGCCGCCAGGTCCGCGTCCGGGGCCGGGTCACCGCCTGCGGGCCCGAGGAGAGCCGGGCGGACCTGGCGGTCCGCTCGCGGGGTGCGCTGGCCGCCGCGCTCACGGGGCGGCAGAGCGAGGTGCTCGGCTCCGTGGAGGAGCTGGCGCGGGCCTCGGCGGCCGCCTGGGAGCGGGCCGGGGCCGAGCCGGACGCGCCGGCCCCGACCTGGACGCGGTACGTACTGGACGCCGCCGAGGTGGAGTTCTTCCAGGGGGACGCCGCGCGCAGGCACATCCGCCTGCGCTACTCCCGTACGGCCGACGGGTCCTGGGAGCGCGGGCTGCTCTGGCCCTGATCCCCGGCCCGCAGGGCCCTCAGTGCGGTGCCGGCCGGAAGACCGCCACCCACACCCCGTCCGCCGCCTCGCGGAAGGTGACCGTCAGCGGCATGCCGATGCGGAGGTCCTCCGCCTCGCAGGCCACCACCTCGGTCATCATCCGCGGGCCCTCGGCCAGGTCGACGACCGCCGCCGTGTACGGGACGCGCGTACCGAAGGGCGGGAGGTCGTTGCGGTGGATCACCGACCACGTGTAGAGGGTCGCCCGGCCGCTCGCCGTCTCCCACGTCACCCGCTCCTCGCCCGCCCAGCAGAACGGGCAGAACTCGCGCGGGTAGTGGTGGGCCCGCCCGCAGTCGGCGCAGCGCCGCACCAGCAGCCGGCCCTCCGCGGCCGCGTCCCAGTAGGGGCGGCTGAAGTCGTCCGTCTCGGGGAGGTCGTATCGCACCGTGCCGGTCACAGGAACAGTCCGATCGCCGCGTCGAGGGACCAGGTCTGCCAGGACATGGCGAGGAGCGCGACGAGGGAGATGAGCGCCATCATCGCGTTCTGGCCCTGCTCGGCCCAGTCGTGGATCATCAGCACCAGGTAGAGCAGGTTCAGCAGGAGTCCGCCGACGAGTGCGACCGGGGTCAGGAAGCCGAGCACCAGGCCCAGCCCGAGGGCGAGTTCCGCGTAGACGACGATGTACGCCATCACCTTGGGCCTCGGTGCGACGATCCGATCGAAGCCGCCCTTGACGAAGGTCCACCGGTGTTTGCCGGCGACGTCGGCGGCCCAGGCGATGCCGGTGCCGCGCTCGAACCAGCCCTTCTTGTCCTTGTGCCGCCAGCTCTCCAGCCACCACAGGCCGAGGCCTATCCGGAGCACGGCGAGCCATTCGGCCCCACTGAGCCAGATGGTCTGCATCGGCAGCCCCCACCCCTCTCGCGATCGACGTGCACGCTCTATCTGACGGTACGTCAGTTGAGCGGATCCGGGGCGATCGCGCAAGGCCCCGGCCGGCCGCGGGTCCGCGCCCCGCGGACAACCGCGCGCGCCCGTGATCGATCCGCAATCGATTCCCCGCCCGACCGAGACCCATCAACCCAGCGTGGCGATACGATCACACCTCATGCCCGGAGACCCCACAGCACCCGACATGACCACCCAGCCCCGCCCCGTGTACGTCATCGGGGCCGGCCCCGGCGGCCTCGCCGCGGCCGCCGCGCTGCGCGCCCGCGGGGTCCGCGCCGTGGTCGTCGAGAAGTCCGACGTGGTCGGCGCGTCCTGGCGGCGGCACTACGACCGGCTGCGCCTGCACACCACGCGCCGGCTCTCCGCCCTCCCGGGGCTGGCCATGCCGCGCCGCTTCGGACGCTGGGTCTCCCGCGACAACGTCGTGCGCTACCTGGAGAAGTACGCCGAGTTCCACGAGCTGGAGCTGGTCACCGGCGTCGAGGTGACCCGGATCGAGCCCGCGCCCGAGGGGGACGGCTGGATCCTGCACGCCACCGGTGGGCGGGAGCTGGCCGCCGCGGCCGTCGTCGTCGCCACCGGGTACAACCACACGCCCGCGCTCCCCGACTGGCCGGGCCGGGACGCGTACGAGGGCCGGCTGCTGCACGCCGGCGAATACCGCAACCCCCAGCCGTACGCGGGCCAGGACGTCCTCGTCGTCGGCGTCGGCAACACCGGCGCCGAGATCGCCGTCGACCTCGTCGAGGGCGGCGCGGCCCGGGTGCGGCTCGCCGTGCGCACCGCGCCGCACATCATGCGCCGCTCCACCGCCGGCTGGCCGGCCCAGCGCAGCGGGATCCTCGTGCGCCGGCTGCCCGTGCGGCTCGTGGACCGGCTGGGCGGGCTCGTCGCCAGGGCCTCCGTGCCGGACCTGTCGGCGTACGGGCTTCCGCGCCCGGCCACCGGCCTGTACAGCAGGGTCAGGCAGGGGTCGATCCCGGTTCAGGACGTCGGTCTGATCGACGCGGTCCGCAGCGGCAAGGTCGAGCCGGTGGCCGCGGTCGAGTCCTTCGACGGCGCCGGGGTGGTGCTCGCGGACGGCTCGCGGATCACCCCGGACGCGGTGATCGCGGCGACCGGCTACCGCCGGGCGCTGGAGGAGCTGGTCGGCCACCTGGGGGTGCTCGACGAGCGCGGCCGGCCCCGTACGCACGGTGCCCGCAGCCCCGAGCAGGCCCGCGGCCTGTACTTCACCGGCTTCTCCAACCCCATCAGCGGGATGTTCCGGGAGATGGCCCTGGACGCGGAGAAGATCGCCAAGGCCGTCGCCCGCCGCCCGCGCACCGCCGAGGGGGCTTCGCAATGAGCAATTCCGATGCCGCCGCCGTCCTGACGACACCCGATCCGGCGGAGGCCGTGCGCGCCGTGCGCACCCTGCTGGAGATCGCGGACACCACGGGCGGGGAGGTCGACTTCGAGGCCGTGATCCGGTCGCCGGAGGTCCTGGCCCGCGTGCTGGAGGTGCTGCCCGCCCTCAAGTGGTCGGCCGCGGGCGGTGAGGAGCACGGCTCGTCGGACGCCGGGGACGACCCCGCGCGGTGCCTGCCGATCTCGGTCTTCGACTGGTGCCACCCGCTGGATCTGGCCGAGCCGTTCATCGCCGCGCTGGGTCCCGATACCGCGGCCGTCCGGTTCGATCTGGACGCCTGGCCCGAGGTGCCCGAGGCCGGACTGGAACGCGTCTCGCAGAAGTACGCGTACCTCACGCTCTCGGTGAACTCCCGTGACCTCTACCAGCACGAGCCGTCCGAGGACCACACCGTCCACGTGCACGTGCGGAACGCCGCCCTCGCCGGGGACACCGCCCGCATCGAGTGGCTCGCCGGTCAGGTCGGCGGCCGGTTCACCGGCCGGGTGGAGTCGGCGCCCCTGTGAGCGGCCGGGCGGGCGGGGCCCGCCCGGTCCGCGCGTCGGCCGAATCGCGCCCTGGACCGGTCCGGGCGGGATCTGTCACCGTTCACCACACCACCTCCACACCTTTCCTGCGCAGCCCTGTTCCTGACGGCACGTCAGTTCAGTAATCTGACTACACGTCAGTTATTGAGTTCCATCGAGGTTCATCGAGCAGGAGCGGGCGGCAACGATGCTTGGATCTACTCACGGCACCCTCACCACCGACTTCCGCGCACGTGTCGAGGCCTGCGGGGAGTCTCCCAGGACCGCCGTCCACTCGTCGGCGGCCCCCTCCGCCGACGACGCGGTCCCCGTGGACGTCAGCGGACGACCGCTGCACGCCGACGTCCCCGACCTGGACCGGTTCTTCCGGCCCGAGTCCGTGGCCGTCATCGGCGCATCCGACGCCGACGGCAGGCCCAACACCGGCATCACCCGCCAGCTCATCGCCTGGGCGGAGCGCGTCGGCGCCCGGCTCCACCCGGTCCACCCCACCCGCTCCACCGTCTTCGGGCTGACCTGCCACGCCTCCGTGGCCGACCTGCCCGAACAGGTGGACCTCGCCGTCCTCCTCGTCGCCGACCCGCTCCCCGTCATCGAGGAACTGGCGGAGACCAAGGTCAAGTTCGCCGTGGCCTTCGCCTCCGGCTTCGCCGAGACGGGCGACGCGGGCGCCGCCGCCCAGGAGCGGCTCGGCGCCGCCGTCCGGCGCTCGGGCCTGCGCCTGCTGGGCCCCAACACCAACCTCAACGCCTTCGAGGAGTTCCGCCAGGACCTCGACGGCCCGGCGATCGCCCTGATCACCCAGTCCGGCCACCAGGGCCGGCCCGTCTACACCCTCCAGGAGCTGGGCATCCGGCTCTCCCACTGGGCGCCCACCGGCAACGAGGCCGACCTGGAGACCTCCGACTTCATCTCCTACTTCGCGGAGCAGCCCGAGGTCGGGGCCATCGCCTGCTACGTGGAGGGCCTCAAGGACGGCCGGTCCTTCCTGCTCGCCGCCGACCACGCCGCGCGCAACGGGGTCCCCGTCGTCGCCGTCAAGGTCGGCCGCACCGAGACCGGCGCGCGCATGGCCGCCTCCCACACCGGGAAGCTGACCGGCGCCGACACCGTCGTGGACGCCGCCATGCGCCAGTTCGGCGTCATCCGCGTCGACGGGCTCGACGAGCTCCAGGACACCGCCGCCCTGCTCGCCCGGGCCCGGAAGCCGAAGGCCGACGGGGTCGTCGTCTACTCCATCTCCGGCGGCACCGGCGCCCACTTCTCCGACCTGGCCACGGAGGCGGGCCTGACCCTGCCCACCCTCTCGCAGGCCAAGCAGGACGAGCTGCACCAGTGGATCCCGGAGTACCTGAACGTCGCCAACCCCGTCGACAACGGCGGCCACCCGGTCGGCGACTGGCGCGGCCGGAAGATCATCGACGCGATCCTCGCGGACCCGTCCGTCGGCGTGCTGATCTGCCCGATCACCGGCCCGTTCCCGCCCATGAGCGACAGGCTCGCGCAGGACCTGGTGGACGCCGCCGAGCAGAGCGACAAGCTGATCTGCGTGATCTGGGGCTCCCCCGTCGGCACCGAGGACGCCTACCGCACCACCCTCCTCGGCTCCTCCCGCGTGGCCACCTTCCGCACCTTCGGCAACTGCATCACCGCCGTACGCGCCTACCTCGGCCACCACCGCTTCACCACCGGATACCGCTCCCCCTTCGACGACGCACCGCGCACGCCCTCGCCCTCGTACCGCAAGGCGCAGGCCCTCATGCGACCGTCCCAGCAGCTCAGCGAGCACGCGGCGAAGCAGCTCCTGCGCGCCTACGGGATACGGGTCCCCCGCGAGCAACTGGTGACGAGCGCGGCCGCGGCCGTCCGCGCGGCCGGGCTGGTCGGCTACCCGGTGGTAATGAAGGCATCGGGCCCGCAGCTGGGGCACAAGACGGAGCTCGGCCTCGTGAAGATCGGCCTGACCTCGGCGAGCCAGATCCGCGACGCCTACCGGGAGCTGACCGACATCGCGCGCTACGAGAACGTGCCGCTCGACGGCATCCTGGTCTGCCAGATGGTGGAGCGGGGGGTGGAGATGGTCGTCGGCGTCACCCAGGACGACCTCTTCGGCCCGACCGTCACCGTCGGGCTGGGCGGTGTCCTGGTGGAGGTCCTGCACGACGCGGCCGTCCGCGTCCCGCCGTTCGGCGAGGACCAGGCGCGGGCCATGCTGAGGGAACTGCGCGGCCACGCGCTCCTGGAGGGCGTACGGGGAGCGCCCCCGGCCGATGTGGACGCCCTGGTGGAGGTGGTCCTGCGCATCCAGCGGATGGCCCTCGAACTGGGCGACGAGCTCTCCGAGCTGGACATCAACCCCCTGATGGTCCTCCCCCGCGGGCAGGGGGCGGTGGCCCTGGACGCCCTCGCCATCTGCCGCTGAGCTGCGCTCCTGCCCCGCCGCTTCCCGGGACTGCGCCCCGGACCCCGTACGTGCGCTGCGCGCGCGTGCGCTCAATCGCCGCGCGGGCCGGAAAATCCACCCACGAACGGGAGTCCACCCATGACCCGCGCCCCCGAGGACGAAGTCCTCCACCGCATCGACAACGGCGTCGCCTGGATCACCCTCAACCGCCCCGAGGCGATGAACGCCGTCACCTGGGACCAGCGCGAGCGCGTCATCGCGCTGCTCGCCGGGGCCTCCGCCGACCCCGCCGTCCGCGCCGTCGTCCTCACCGCCACCGGCAAGGGCTTCTGCGCGGGCGCGGACCTGCGCGGCGGCGCCCCCGCGGGCGAGCGGGTCGCCGGCGACGTGGCCCGCATGATCCGCCTCGGCGCGCAGCGCCTGATCACCGCGGTGCTCGACTGCGAGAAGCCGGTCCTCGCCGCCGTCAACGGCACGGCCGCCGGTATCGGCGCGCACCTAGCCCTCGCCTGCGACCTCGTGATCGCAACCGAACCGGCCCGTTTCATCGAGGTGTTCGTCCGGCGCGGTCTGGTGCCCGACGGCGGGGGCGCGTATCTGCTGCCCCGGCTCGTCGGCCCGCAGAAGGCCAAGGAGCTGATGTTCTTCGGCGACGCCGTCCCGGCCGCGGAGGCCGAGCGTCTGGGCCTGGTCAACCGGGTGGTTGCGGCCGAGGAGCTGGAGGCGACCGCCCGCGCGTGGGCCGAGCGGCTCGCGCAGGGCCCCACCCGGGCCCTCGCGATGACCAAGCAGCTGGTCAACGCCTCCCTGGACGGCGACCGGGCGGCCGCGCTGGCCGCCGAGGCCACCGCTCAGGAGATCAACATGACCACGGCGGACGCGAACGAGGGCGTGGCGAGTTTCGTGGAGCGCCGCACGCCCAAGTACCTCGGCCGCTGACCCCGCCGACCCCCCGTCCCTACATCTGCGGGTCGGGCTTGAGCAGGGCGAACACCGCTCCGGCCGGGTCGGCCAGCCAGGCGATCCGGCCGACCTCCGGGAGGTCGGTGGCCGGCATGACCACCGATCCGCCGTTCGCCCGGGCCGCCGCGACGTTGGCGTCGACGTCCGCCGACGCGAAGTACGGCGTCCAGCGCGCCTCCTCGCCCGTGCCCTCGCCCATGAAGGGGGCGACCCCGCCGAAGGAGGCGTCCTGCTGGTCGCCGTCGGCGGTGCTCAGCACCCGGTACGTCATGCCGGGCGCGGGCATCTCGGCGCTCCGCCACCCGAAGAGCCCGGCGTAGAAGGCGATGGCGGCGACCGGGTCCGGTACGTGCAGCTCCGCCCACACCAGCGTGTTGTCGGCGGAGGTCAGCTGGAGTCCGGCGGTCTTCCCGGGCTGCCAGCAGGCGAACTCGGCGCCCTGCGGGTCGGTGTACTGGGCCAGCCAGCCCTCCCCCATGACGTCCATGGGCTCCATCCTGACCGTGCCGCCGCCGTCACGGACGGCCGCGGTGGTGGCCTGGATGTCGGGGGTCATGAAGTGCTGCATCCATGCGGACGTCGCCCCCTCCTCGGTGAGCGGACCGAGCGCGGCGACGGTCTTGCCGTCCACCTGGAAGAACCCGTACCCGCCCGCTTCGGGCCCGGCCGAGACGAACTCCCAGCCGAGGACGGAGGCGTAGAACGCGGCGGCCGCCTCGGTGTCGGGGCTGCCGAGGTCGAGCCAGTTGGGTGATCCGGTGGTGAAGTCGGTGCCGAGCATGGGGTCCTCCGGGGATACGGCGCGGTACGAGGTCGCTGCCACGATGCCGAGCCTCCACCCGCCCCCGGGTGTACGGCCCCCCGGGGGCCGGGGGTTTCACCCGTGTGGGGTAACAGGGGGAAGCGCGCCCCGCCGCAGGTTCCCCGTTTCAGCTCCCGACCCGCTCCGGTGCGGGCAGGAACTGGTCGTAGAAGTTCACCTTGAGCCGCAGCGAGCGCCGTTCCGCGTCCTTGAAGCACTCGGCCGCCCCGTCGTCGTCGCCGAGCAGCTCCCTGAGCCGGGTGCCCAGCCGGTCGGAGTGGCTGGTGGCCAGCAGGTTCACGGTCTCCAGCGAGTGCTTCTTGGCATCGTGCCAGTGGTGCGGGTAGTAGAAGCGCGAGCGGTTCTCGCCGTCCTGCACCAGCTGGGGCTCCATGCGCTCCCACAGCCGCCCGTACTCGACGGAGACCAGGATCTCGCCCCAGAAGCGCAGGACCGTCAACAGCACGAGGTCGGCGCGGTCGTGGTCGCCCGCGTCGGCGATGAGAGCGAAGGTGTCCTCGATGGCCCGCTTCGTCGCCGCCGTCGGCCGGGAACGGACGAGGGCCGTCCGGGAGATCCCGAGCTGGAGCATGTCGTCCGTCATGTCCTCACGGTGCGACTTCGTGTTCCCGCGGGCGTCCGGGTACTCCTCGCGCAGGATCTTCCGGGCCGTCCGCAGCCCCACCTCGTCCTGCAGGAGGTCGATCGCCAGGTCGTAGGCCGGGGTGAAGGCGAGCGACAGGAAGCGCCGCTGGAGCAGGATCCCGGCGAACTCCTCCGCCGGGAGCAGCGCGATGTTCGCGAGCACCGGATGCTGTCTGTACTGCTCGATCAGTTCGTCCTCGAACCTGTCCAGTTCCCACACGGTCCTAGCCCCTCTCCCTGATCACTGGCTGATGTCGATCGATCTCGCCGGGTCGCGCAGATCCACTTCGCGACCGATGTCCCACAAGGTGTCCAGCTCCTTCTGAACCTGCCGGCCCATCACGGAGTCGCACCCGTCTATCTCGATCTGGGTGGACTCGATGGCGAGCTGCCCGTGCAGGAAGGAGCTGACCAGATAGTGCTCGTCGGCCTTGTACACGGCGATCGACGGCAGGGAGTTGTAGACCTGCACCTTGAGCTTGTCCTGCAGCTCCCGCGGCAGGCGGCCGTGGAGCCTGTGGAGGATCTCGAGGCTCGCGTCCACGGAGACCGAGCTGCTCGTGTTGCGCAGCGCCTGGTCGCGCAGGTCCACCACGGCGGACTTCGGGTGCACCAGCAGGATGCGCACCTCGACGTTCCGCTCGGTGATGGCCTTCTCCAGCTCCGCCTCGAGGCCGTCGAGGTTGGGTATCCAGGTCTGCAGGACGGCCACCTCGCGCCGGGCACCGCCCACGAGGCGTTTGAATTCCACGGTGGGGAATTGCGGGTGGACCCTCGTCACGCCGAGGTAGTGCTGGCGGCGGAGCTCGCCGGTGAGGCCGTCCAGCGTGAGGCCGGAGATCTGCGTGCTGATGCTGTCGAGCACCTTCAGGCGGTCGAACTCCATCAGGAGGAAGAGGGTGACCGTGCTCAGGATGAGCAGCGTGATCTTCGGGAGCGTGCCTCCGGGGGCCATCCTGTCGAGCCATCCGAGGACGTCGGCGAGCAGGACCCCGATGCCTGCCGCGGCCATCGTACCCAGTGAGATCCGCTCGGCCCGGTAGCGAAAACCGTTGCCCATGACCACCCCCAGCCCCCGACGTCCTTGTCGTTGGCCATGACCCTACACACGGGGGGCTCCGGCCCGCCAAGTGCCCCATGTCTCCTTGCTCACAAGGGAGTTCAGGCCAATGACCGAATCGCGTAATCCGGCTGCGGCCCGGCACGAAGGCCCGAGGTCAGCGCGATCCGTCAACGCCGCAGCACGCCACCCCTTCCTATCTGACGAACCGTCAGCTTCAATCGGGAGGGTGATGGGACATGCAGGGATGGCGGCCACCGTCGTCCGATACCTCAGGTCAGTCGGCTCCCCCACCTCCGCCTCGGCGCAGCGGGAGACCGAGCCCCTCGACGCCCTGCCGCGTCCCGAGCTACGGGCCGTCGGCGAGGACGAGCGCGCGCCGGTCTCCCCCGCCGAGTTCCGGGCCGTCCTCGGCAACTTCGCCAGCGGGGTCACCGTCATCACCGCACCGCCCGGCGAGGAAGAGGACGGACCGGCCGGCTTCGCCTGCCAGTCCTTCGCCTCGCTCTCCCTCGACCCGCCCCTGGTCACCTTCATGGTGGCCCGTACGTCGACCACCTGGCCGCGGATCGCCCGCGCCGGGGTGTTCTGCGTCAACATCCTGGGGGCCGAGCAGGGTGAGCTGTGCCGGTCCTTCGCCGTCAGCGGCGCCGACAAGTTCGCGGGGGTGACCCACACCCCGGCCCCCGTCACGGGATCGCCGCAGCTCGACGACGTTCCCGCGTGGATCGACTGCCGGATCCAGGCCGTCCACACCGGCGGGGACCACCTCATCGTCGTGGGCCGGGTCGTGGCCATGGGCGCGGCCGGCGAGGGCGATCCGCTCCTCTTCCACAAGGGCCGCTTCGGACGCCTGGCCGACTGACCGGGCAGCCGGCCGGGGTGGCGAACCGGCCCGAACCGGATTGCCGCCGCCTGTTGATTTTCCTGTGCCCGTCCGCTGCGTATGCTCCGCTCGGAGCGGCACACCTCGGTGTCCCGCGCTCTTTCGGAATTCTTCGGATACGCGGGGATTTGATTTGATACTGAACCTGATGCGGCGCACGCGTGGCGCGGTCGCCGTCACGGTCGCCACCGGGGCCCTGCTGGTGGCCGCTTCGCCTGCCTCGGCGGCACCGGTCGCGGCGCCTCCCATCACGGCGGCCGGCGCGATCCTGATCGACGGCACCACCGGCGCCACGCTCACGAGCAAGGCCGCCGACACCCAGCGGCAGGGCGCGAGCACCACGAAGATCATGACCGCGCACGTGGTGCTGCGGTCTCCCGGTCTGGACCTCAACAAGAAGGTCACCATCAAGAAGGAGTACGCGGACTACGTCGTCCGCGAGGGTGCGAGCTCCGCCCACCTGAAGGTGGGTGCCACGCCGACGGTCCGCCAGCTGCTGTACGGCCTGATGCTGCCGTCCGGCTGCGACGCCGCCTACGCGCTCGCCGACACCTTCGGCAAGGGCTCGACCACGGCGGCCCGCAAGGCGGACTTCATCGCGCAGATGAACGCCAAGGCGAAGGCCCTGGGCATGACCAGGACCACCTACGACTCCTTCGACGGCATCTCACCGACCGGCAGGAACCTGACGACCCCGCGCGACCTCGCGAAGCTCACCAAGTACGCGATGGCGGGCACCACCTTCCCGAAGCTCGTGAAGGCCACGACCTACAGCACCGGCGGCACGTCCACCGACGCCACGTGGGGCAACAGCAACCTGCTGATCCGCGAGCGCCCGACCGGCTACGCGTACCCCGGTGCGATCGGCGTCAAGACCGGCACCGGCACCGCCGCGGGCAAGTGCCTCGTCTACTCGGCGACCCGCAACGGCAAGACCGTCATCGGCGTCCTGCTGAACGACGGGGAGCGCTACGCGGACGCCATGAAGCTCATGGACTGGTCCCTCGGTTCCAGCACCGGCTCCGGTGCAGCGCTGCAGCGCGGCAACACCGACCCGATCCCGGACGTCCTCGACTGACGCTGACACGGCATACGGCATACGGCTCCTGAGCCGGCGGGCACGCACCCGCCGGCGCAGGAGCCGAGTCGTTTCCGGCCGGTCAGAAGGTGAGCACCCCGCGCGCCACCCGCCCGTGGTGGGCGTCGTCCGCCGCCTTGGCGAAGTCCTCGACCGGATAGACCTCCGTCACCAGCTCGTCCAGCAGCAGCCTGCCCTGCCGGTAGAGCTCGGCGTACAGGGCGATGTCGCGCTGCGGGCGCGAGGACCCGTACCGGCAGCCCATGATCGTCTTGTCCAGGTACATGGACGACACGAGGAAGGACGCCTCCTCCTGGAAGCCCGGCACACCGAGCAGGACCGCCTGCCCGTGCCGGTCGAGGAGGTCGATCGCCCGGCGGATCAGCCGGACGTTGCCCACGCACTCGAAGGCGTGGTCGGCGCCGGTCGGCAGGATCTCGCGCACCGCCGCCGACGAGTCGGCCACGGCGGACGCGTCGATGAAGTGCGTGGCCCCGAACTGCCGGGCCACCGCCTCCTTCGCCGGGTTGGCGTCCACCGCCACGATCGTGGCGGCACCGGCGATCCGGGCTCCCTGCAGGACGTTGAGGCCGATGCCCCCGGTGCCGATGACGACCACGCTCTCGCCGCGGTCCACGCGCGCCCGGTTCAGTACCGCCCCCACCCCCGTGAGGACCCCGCAGCCGATGAGCGCCGCCGACGTCAGCGGGATGTCGGCCGGGATCTTCACGGCCTGCACGGCCCTGACGATCGTGCGCTCCGCGAAGGCGGAGTTCGAGGCGAACTGGAACAGCGGCTTCCCGCCCCGCGAGAACGGCTGGCCCGGCATCCCGATCGCCTTGCGGCACATCGTCGGCCGGCCCCGGTCGCAGTCCGCGCACGCCCCGCAGTTCGCGAGGGTGGACAGCGCCACGTGATCGCCCGTCGTCACGTGGGTGACGCCCGCGCCCACCGCCTCCACGATCCCCGCGCCCTCGTGCCCCAGCACCACCGGCGGCGGGAACGGAATCGTCCCGTCGATCACCGACAGGTCGCTGTGGCACAGTCCGGCGGCCCCGATCGCGACCAGCACCTCCCCCGGCCCCGGGTCGCGGATCTCCAGGTCGTCGACCACCTGGGCCTGCTTGCCGTCGAATACGACGCCTCTCACCTGGACTCCTTAGGCAGGCCGAGCACACGCTCGGCGATGATGTTCCGCTGGATCTCGTCCGAGCCGCCGTAGATGGTGTCGGCACGGGTGAACAGGAACAGGCGCTGCTCCTCGTCGAGCCCGAGTTCGTAGGCGAGAGCGGGCGCCCAGTCCGCCGGCCCGGCGGCGGCCGCCGCGCCGCGGACCTCCACCGCCAGCTCCCCGAGCCGCCGGTGCCACCCGCCCCACAACAGCTTGGCCACGCTCGGCGCGCCCGGATCCCCCCCGGAGCCGAGGGTGCGCAGTGCGTTCCACCGCATGGTGCGCAGCTGCGCCCACTGCCGGACGAGCCGCTCCCGCAGTACGGGGTCCCCGGCGCCCGAAGCGGCCCGCGCCGCGTACGCGGCCAGGACCCGGTCCAGTTCCGCCGCGAACCCGATCTGCTGGACCAGCGTCGAGACCCCCCGCTCCAGGGCGAGCAGGCCCATGGCCACGGTCCAGCCGTCGCCCTCGGCGCCGACGACCTCCGCCGCGACCGCCCCGTCGAAGAACACCTCGTTGAACTCGCTCGTCCCCGACATCTGCCGGATGGGCCGGACCTCGACGCGGCCGGGCTGGTCCATCCGTACGAGCAGGAACGACAGCCCCCGGTGGCGGCGCGAGCCCGGCTCGGTGCGCGCCAGGACGAAGCACCAGTCGGCGTCCTGCGCGAGCGAGGTCCAGATCTTCTGGCCGGTCACCCGGTACAGCCCGTCGGCCGCGTCCCGTACCGCGGCCGTCCGGATCCCCGCGAGGTCGGATCCGGCGCCCGGCTCGCTGTAGCCCTGGCACCACAGCTCCTCGCCCCGTGCGATGCCGGGCAGGAAGCGGCCCTGCTGCTCGGGCGACCCGTAGGCGATGAGCGTCGGGGCGAGCAGGTTCTCGCCGATGTGACCGACCCGGCCGGGCGCGCGCAGGGCCGCGTACTCCTCGGCCCACACCACCTGGCCGGTCAGGGACAGCCGGCGGTTGCCCCATCCTTCGGCCGCCCAGCCCTGCCCGATCCAGCCGCCCCGCCCCAGCTCGCGCTCCCACGCGCGCCGGATCCCGGTTCCCTCGTGCTCGCTGCCCGGCCCGCCGAGGCCGACGGCCTGCGCGTACGGGCCCACGAGGTGCTCCGCCAGCCACGCCCGGGCGCGCCCGCGCAGCTCCTCGTCCTCGGCCCCGAAGCTGAAGTCCACCCCGCGCCCCTACGCGTTGGGGCGGTCCTCGGCGGCCGCCGCCTTCGCCATGGCCTCCAGCTGGGCGAGCATCGGCATCGGGTCGGTGCCCACCGTGCCGGGCAGGAAGTCGGCGATCTTCTCCGGCGTCCAGGAGCCCTCGGCGTATCCGGCGCGCAGTTCGCGCGGCTGCGCCCAGACGGCGATCTTCGGGCCGGCGATCGTGTAGACCTGCCCGGTGATGTCCTCGGCCCTGGCCCGGTCGCTGAGCAGGTAGGTGACGAGCGCCGCCACGTCCTCGGGCTCGCCGATCTCCTTGAGCTCCATGGGAACGTTCGCGGACATGCGGGTCCGGGCGACGGGTGCGACGGCGTTGGCCGTGACCCCGTACTTGGCCAGGCCCAGCGCGGCGGACCGGACGAGCGAGATGATCCCGCCCTTGGCGGCGCTGTAGTTGGCCTGGGCGACGGAGCCCTGGTGGTTGCCGCTGGTGAAGCCGATCAGGGTGCCCGAGCCCTGCCTGCGCATGACGGCGGAGGCGGCGCGGAAGACGGTGAAGGTGCCCTTGAGGTGGGTGGCGACCACCGGGTCCCACTCCTCCTCGGACATGTTGAACAGCATCCGTTCGCGCAGGATGCCGGCGACGCACACGACGCCGTCGATGCGGCCGTACCGGGTGAGCGCGGTGTCGACGAGGCGCTGGCCGCCCGCCATGGTGGAGATGTCGTCGGCGACGGCGACGGCTTCCCCGCCCGCGGCGACGATCTCCTTCACCACGGCCTCGGCGATCTCGCTGGTGGGCTCCGCGCCCTCGATCCCGACCCCGTAGTCGTTGACGACGACCTTGGCGCCCTCGGCGGCCGCGGCGAGTGCCACGGCCCGCCCGATGCCCCGGCCGGCGCCGGTGACGGCGACGACCTTGCCTGCCAAGAAGTTCCCCACGTCCGGCCCCTTCCCGCGATTTCTGACGGACCGTTAGATTCTATGGGTAGTCAGATGCACCTGCACAAGCCCTCGTTGCCGCATCCACGCAAGGAGCTGTCGACGCCCATGACCCTGCCCGCCGAGTTCCACGACATCGCCAAGCGCGTCAACAACTGGGGACGCTGGGGCGCCGACGACGAGATCGGCACCCTGAACCTGATCACGGACGAGGTGGTCCGGGCCGCCGCGGCGGAGATACGCACCGGCCGCCGGATCCCGCTCGCCCTCCCGCTCAAGGAGGACGGGGTCCAGGTCGGCATGATCCCCGGCCGGATCAACCCGCTGCACACGATGGTGCAGATCAACCAGGAGCTCTTCGGCCCGGGCACGGTGGCCTGCAGCGACGACGCCGTGAGCATGGGTCTCCAGGCGGGCACCCACTGGGACGCGCTCACCCACGTCTCGCACTCGGGGAAGATCTACAACGGCCGCCCGGCCGGCACCATCACGGCGCACGGCCGCGCCGAGTTCAGCGGCATCGACAAGGCCGGGCACATCGTCTCGCGCGGAGTGCTCCTCGACGTCGCACGCGCGAAGGGGCTGGACCGGCTGCCGGGCGGCCACGCGGTGACCCCCGGGGACCTCGCGGAGGCCGAGGAGTTCGGCGGGGTGAGCGTCCGCGCCGGCGACATCGTCCTGGTCCGCACGGGCCAGATCCAGGTCTACCTGTCGGGCGACAAGCACGGCTACGGCTTCCCTTCGCCGGGCCTGTCGGTCCGTACGCCCGAGTGGTTCCACGCGCGGGACGTGGCGGCCGTCGCGAACGACACCCTGACCTTCGAGATCTTCCCGCCGGAGATCGAGAACCTGTGGCTGCCCGTCCACGCCCTCGACCTGGTCGAGATGGGCATGCACCAGGGCCAGAACTGGAACCTCGAGAAGTTGTCCACAGCCTGTGCAGAAGAGAACCGTTACGCCTTTCTCCTGTCCGCGATGCCGGAACCGTTCGTCGGCGGGACCGGCACCCCCGTGGCTCCGGTGGCCGTCCTCTGAGGCCCCGGCGATCCGCCCCGGGGGGCTTTGCCCGCACGGCCCCCGGGGACTCCTCCGGCGTGGAACCATGGCGTGTCCATGACGCGTCACCGTTCGCGCGTCACCCATGGAGCCCACCACCCTCACCGCAGGAGAAGCGCATGGCCAACCCTTACGAGGTAACGCCGCCCCAGCCCCCCAGACGCCGGTCCAACGGAGGACTCGTCTCCTTCCTCGCCATCGCCCTGGTCATCGCCGGCCTCTACGGCGCCTCCAAGTGGCTCGGCGACGACGGCAAGTCAAAGACCACCGCGTCCACCTCGGCGTCCCCGTCCGCCAAGCCTTCCGCCAAGGACCCCGGCAACCCCGAGTCCTCGTCCGACACCTCCAGTTCGTGGAAGGTCGGCGACTGCGGCGGTCCCGACCCGGCCAACAAGCCCGACGGCTACCGGCCGCAGGGCTGCTCCGACTCGGGCGCCACCTTCAAGGCCATCGACATCAAGGACGCCAGCATCCTCCCGGGCTCGATCCAGTGCCCGCCCGGCACCGACCTGATGATCGAAGTGAGCATCTCGTACGGCGGCAAGAAGAGCGGCATACCCACCAACACGGTCTGCGGCCGCAACCTCTCCGGCGACCACCCCGGCGACCCGGGCGCGGGCGGCGGACAGCTGGTCCAGGGCGACTGCGTGACCGACCGGGCCCAGGAGGTCGCCTGTGCCGGCGGCTCGGGCGGCTCCAAGGTCCTCGGCCTGGTCAAGACGAAGGGCGAGTGCCCGTCCGGGACCACGCAGCCCATGCAGCTGACCATGGCGGTGGGCCGCCCGTACGACGTGATCTGCACCGACGGCTAGGCCGTCTCTTTCGGATCTTGTCGGTCGGGCCCGCGTCGTCCGGTGCCGTGCATCTCCCCCAGCTACCGCTGGGAGGTGCCCCCTGGGCGGAGGAGCGCCGTTGTACTGGACGTACTGCGGTGCTCCGACAACGCGGCGAGGTGCGGTGCCGGACGGCGCGGGCCCGGCAAGATCCGGAAGAGACGGCCTGAACCCTTCCCGGGGCACGGCGCGGTGTCAGGACCGTGCCGCGCCCCGGGGCGGTCGGGTGGTTACGGGAACAGGTGGCCCCAGTCGTAGACCTTGCCGTCCTTGAGCACCAGGTTGTGCTCCTCCCCCGCGGACATCCCGCTGACGCCCGACTTGGCCGCCGGGGCGTTGCACAGGCCGGACTCGGCGGCCCAGCCGATGACTTCGCCCCCCTTGAGGGCGAAGCTGCACGATTTGGAGGCGTAGATGGCGGTGACGCCCGACTCCGCGGCAGCCGGCACCTTCAGGTCGGTCCCCCCGTAGCCCCAGATGATGACCTTGCCGTCCTTGAGGGCGAGGAGGTGACCCGGGGCTGCCGCGATGGCGGAGACTCCGGACGTCGCCTCGGCGGGCACCTTGCGCAGGTACTCTTCGTCGCCCCAGACGACGACCTTGCCGTCCTTGAGGGCCATGCTGGTTCCGTGGGCGGCTGCGACGGCACTCACGCCGGACGTGGCCTCGGCAGGCACGGTGACGACGCCATTATTGTTCTCGCCCCAGGCGACGACCTTGCCGTCCTTCAGGGCCAGCGAATGCGACCACCCGGTGGCGATCGCGGAGACACCGGACTTCGCGGCGGCCGGTACGGAGGTCTGCCGGCGCAGGTTGTCACCCCATGCGACGACCCCGCCGTTCTTGAGCGCCAGCGCATGCCGCGGCCCGGCGCTGATCGCGGTGACACCCGACTTCGCGGCGGCCGGCACGGAGGTCTGGCCGAAGTCGCTCTTGCCCCACGCCGTGGTCGTGCCGTTCTTCAGCGCCAGGCTGTACTGGGGCCCGGCGCTGACGGCGCTGACCCCGGTCCTGACCTCGCTCGGCACGGTGATCTGGGTGAACGCCTTGTAGTCACCGTTGTCGGTGTCCCGGGCGATGCGCGCACGGACCGACCAGCCACCCCCCTGGATGGTCGACGTGACGTCGACGGTCCCCGGACCGCACTGCCGTACCGAGGAACTCCCCCACCATCGGAACGGCCTGGGCTTGCCGATCCATTCCGAACCGACCTGGACGTAGTAGCAGGCTTCCGGATTGGGATCGGTGACGGTCAGGGTGCCCGTCAGGTGGTAAGGCTCCTTCTCCGGGCTGGTCCCGTTGTTCTCGCTGGTGATCACGCCGGCGCCCGACGCGCCCTCGATGCTCTCGTTCCACGCCTGGCTCCACGGCTCCTCGGAGGACGCCGCCGACGCACTCGCGGTCCCCGCCATCAGCAACGCACCCGTCGCAGCAGCAGCCAACAGTTTTCGCATGGATCAAGGCCTTCCGTCGTCACGTTCCAGGGTGGTGCCCAGCGGCCCCGGACCCGGCGCGGAGACCGCTGTCCAGACCGGCAAGACACCCCAAACGCTATGCAGTTGCCTTATTGCGCCGGTATCGATCACCGCCCCGACGGCGACGACGGCCCGCGGGATGCGCGGGCGCGCAGGCGGCGCCCGGTCAGGACGAGTTCCTCCGGTACGAGCATCCTGTCCAGGACGAACCGGCCGAGCAGGCCCTGCGGCCCGGTGACGACCAGGACGTGCCCTTCCGCCGTCAGGCTCAGTTCGCTCCACCGGTGGCTCCACTGCGACCGGTGGTCGAACTCCCACAGCTGGAGCCGGCGGGTGGTCGTCGTCAGGGAGTAGGACGTGTAGTCGTTCTCCTTGAGGGGCGGTGGCGCCGGGACGCCCTCGGGGACCGGCTTCACCCGGTACCGGCCCAGCTCCATCTCGCCGGCATCGAGCGTGTCCCTGCGGACCTCCGCCTTGAGGCCGTCCCGGCGACCGGTCACCGCCCCGCCGATGCCTCCCAGGAGGCCCAGGGCGAGGCAGATCGTCAGGGTGGCCCACCAGGGCAGGTGCTCCGGACCTTCGATGGCGATCGGCACGACGGCGGCCGCGCCGGCGATCCCGCCCCAGACCGCGGCCCTGCGCACGCGTCCCCGGCGTGCCGCCTCCGCCTCGTCCGACCGGCCCGCCTCCGCCCCTTCGACCGTCCCGTCCATCCGCTCCCCCGCCCCTCGTGACGCTGCTGCCGCTTCCCGTCAACACCGTATGGGAGCACGGGGATTCGGGGCTCAGTGGTTCCGGCTCAGTGGTTCCGGCTCAGTGTTCCGCAGCGGTTCCGGCCCGGGCCGCCCGGGAAAATGCCGTGCCGTGACGCCGGTGGAGGCGCAGACTCGCTCCATGGCGGACATGCGGGCATTCCGGGATGCGGTCGGCGACTGGGCGAACGGCGGCAGCGACGCGGCGGCGCGCGACCTGGCCGTCCTCCTGGGGGTGCGGACGGCGGTGCTGCTGGAAGGACCCAGCGACTCGGCGGCCGTGGAGGCGCTGGCCGCCGTGCACGGGCGGGACCTCGCCGCCGAGGGGGTGTGCGTCATACCGATGGGCGGGGCGATGAGCGTCGGCCGCTACACCGGCCTCCTCGGGCCGCCCGGCCTCGGACTGCGCCTGACAGGGCTGTGCGACGAGGGCGAGCAGGGCTTCTACGACCGCGGCCTGGAGCGGGCGGGGGCGCCCCGCCGGGGCTTCTTCGTCTGCGTGGCGGACCTGGAGGACGAGCTGATCCGGGCCCTGGGCACGGACGCGGTCGAGGAGATCCTGCGCGCCGAGGGTGACCTCCGCGCCTGGCAGACCTTCCTGCGCCAGCCCGCACAGCACGGCCGGCCCCGGCAGCGGCAGCTGCGGCGCTTCCTCGGCACGAAGAAGGGCCGCAAGATCCGCTACGGCCGTCTCCTCGCCGAGGCCCTGCACCCCGACCGGGTACCGGCCCCGCTCGACGGCCTCCTCGCGGAGCTGTGACCGGTCCAGGTGCTGCGGGTGGCGGCGGCGCGCATGCACGCCCCGAGCGCGGCACGGCAGCCGCCACCCCACGACCCGCACTCGTCAAGGCCTGTCCTTGGCGTCCCCTCGCGTCGAATCGCTCCACACCAGGGTGATCAAGATGTGACGAACCGTCAACACCTCGTTAGAGGTACACGCGCGGTTCCCGGGGCGGGGTGTGAAATTCCGACGGGCCGTCCGAGGCCCGCTCGGAGGCGCAGTCCGAGGTCGATTTCTGCGCACGGTCGATCTCGCACCAGATCCGTTTGCCCGCGCCCTCGCGCTGCCAGCCCCAGCGGTCCGCCAGCCCGTCGACCAGCTCCAGGCCGCGCCCGCCCGTGTCGTCCCCGGCCGCCTGTCGGCGGGCCGGCTCCCGGTCGCTCGCGTCGGCCACCTCGACCCGCACCCCGGGCCCGCCGAACAGCATCCGCAGCACGGCCGGACAGCCCGTGTGCACGACCGCGTTCGTGACCAGCTCGGAGATCAGCAGGATCAGCGTCTCGGCGAGCGGCTCGTCGTCCCCTATGCCCGACCCCGCCAACCGGGACCGGGCCCACCGGCGGGCCCGGCCGACCTCGGCGGGATCCGCTCCGACCTCCAGCTGAACCTGAAGCACCTGCACCGCTCACACCATCCGAACCGGCGGACACTTCGCCTCGCGACCGACGGGATCACCTGGGGGTACCTCCGGGCGGCAACCCGGGGGGAGTGATCCCCTTGCGGAGCAGCATGGTTGACATACAGTCACCACAACAAGCGCTTCGGGCATATTCCCGCGCGAAGGAGTGGGCGTGGTGCATACTGTGCGACGCCTGCGCCGCTCAACCGCTCGCATTCGTGGGAGCGTACCGGAGCAGGCCCTCTCTTCCGGGCCGCAATGAGTCGGGCGCAGGACACAAACCGATATCAACTCTCTGTAATCAGACATGCGTCCCGCGCCGTCCCTCCCGTGCCTTGCCGTCACAGTGAGCGACGGCCGCCGAGGGCTCCGGCCCGGCAGCCCCGGCGGCCCCGGCGCCGCGCTACCCCGCCGAGCCCAGCAGCTCCTCCGCGAGCAGTTCCTCCGCCTGCGCCGCCGTCCGCCACTGCCGGGCCCGCACCCAGGCCCGCTTCAGATGCAGGTGCACGTCCGCCTCCCAGGTGAAGCCCATCCCGCCGTGCACCTGCAGGCAGTCCCGGGCGCCCCGCACGGCCGCCTCGTCGGCGAGGAGCTTGGCCGCGGCCACCTCGCCCGCGTCCCCCGTCACCGCCGCCGCGTAGACCGCCGTACGGGCCACCTCCGACCGCACCAGCATCTGCGCGCACAGGTGCTTGACCGCCTGGAACGCCCCGATCGGCTGCCCGAACTGCTCGCGCTCCCCCGCGTACCGCACCGCCAGCTCCACCGTCCGCAGCGCGCTCCCGAGCTGCAGCGCGGCCGTCAGCAGCGCCCCCGCCCCGCGGTACGCCGAGACGTCGCCCACCGCCGCCACCCGGTGCAGCGGCGTCAGCGGGTCCACCGACCGCACCGGCTCGCCGGCCGGCACCGCGTCCGCCCCCAGCACCGCGTCCGCGTCCGCGAGGTGCGCCACCAGCGGCCCGTCCAGGTCGAAGGCGCTCACCACCGCCGTCCCCACCGCCGCCCCCGCAACCACCCCCGCGGCCAGGTGCGTGGCCACCAGCGGCCCCGGCACCAGGGCCCGCCCGGCCTCCTCGAAGACCAGGACCGCCTCCGGCAGCCCCAGGCCCACACCGCCCTCGGACTCCGGCAGGCGCAGCGCGAAGAAGCCCGCCTCCCCCAGCTCCCGCCACAGCGCGCGGTCCACACCGGCGCCCGAGTCCACCGACGCCCGCAGCGCCTCGCGCCCGTACCGTCCCGCCAGCAGGTCCCGTACACCCGCCCGCAGGTCCCGCTGGTCCTCGGTCGGCTGGAAGTCCATTCCCCTCACCGGCCCTTCGGGAGGCCGAGGATCCGCTCGGCGACGATGTTCTGCTGGATCTGCGAGGTGCCCGCCGCGATCGTGTACGAGAGGGAGGAGAGCCGGTCCAGGGTCCACTCCTCCTCCAGGGACAGCGACGAGACCCCGAGGACCTCCGCCGCCGTGTCGTACAGCTCCTGGCGCGCGTGCGAGTAGGCGAGCTTGAAGACTGAACCCCCGATGCCGGGAACCCCGCCGGAGCGCTCCGACTCGCTGACGTTCCACTGGGTCAGCCGCCACAGCGCGCCGAACTCCCCGTACAGCCGCCCCAGCCTGCGCCGCAGCGCCGGGTCGTCCCACCGGCCGTTGGCCTTCGCCGTCCGGGCCAGTTCCCCCAGGGTCCGGCGGCAGGCGACGACCTCGCCGACGAAGGCGGTCCCGCGCTCGAAGGACAGCGTGACCATGGTGACCCGCCAGCCGTCATTCTCCGCACCGACCCGGTTGGCCACCGGAACCCGCACCTCGTCGAGGAACATCTCCGCGAACTCCGTCGACCCGGCGAGCGTGCGCAGCGGCCGTACGGTCACCCCCGGCGCGTCCATCGGCATCGCCAGCCAGGAGATCCCCCGGTGCTTGGGGACCGTGGGCCCGGTCCGCACCAGCAGCTCGCACCAGTCGGCGACCTCCGCGTGCGAGGTCCAGATCTTCGACCCGCTGATCACGTAGTCCTCGCCGTCGCGCACGGCCCGCGTCCGCAGGGAGGCCAGGTCGGAGCCCGCGTCCGGCTCGCTGAAGCCCTGGCACCACACCTCGTCGCCGCGCAGCACGGGCGGCAGCCAGCGCGCCCGCTGCGCCGCGGTGCCCTCGGCGGCGATGGTGGGACCGGCGTGCAGCAGCCCGACGAAGTTCGCGCCGACGTACGGGGCCCCGGCGCGCTCGGTCTCCTCCAGGAAGATCAGGTGCTGGGTCGGGGTGGCCCCGCGGCCGCCCGCGTCCACCGGCCAGTGCAGGCCCGCGTACCCGGCCTCGTACAGCCGGCGCTGCCAGCCGAGGTCGTAGGCGCGCCGGCCGGGCCAGTCGTCGGGGGACGGGCGGGCGGGCAGCTCGGGGAGCACTTTGGCGAGCCATTCGCGCAGCCGGGCGCGGAAGTCCTGCTCCTCCTCGGTGTAGGTCAGGTCCATCAGCGGTCGCGGTCCAGGTCGAGGCCGAGCATGCGGATGGCGTTGCCGCGCATCAGCTTGTAGACCGTCTCGTCGTCCAGCCCCTTCACGTGGTCGAGGGCGACCTCCTTGGTGTGCGGGAAGGTCGAGTCCACGTGCGGGTAGTCGGTCTCGAAGGTCGCGTTGTCGCGTCCGACGACGTCGAGCGAGGCGATCCCGTGCTTGTCGCGGAAGAAGCAGCAGAACATCTGCCGGTAGTAGTACGTGGACGGCGGCTCGGGGATCAGATCGCGGACCCCGCCCCAGGCCCGGTGCTCCTCCCAGACGTCGTCGGCCCGCTCCAGGGCGTAGGGGATCCAGCCCATCTGGCCCTCGCTGTAGGCGAGCTTCAGCGTCGGGAACTTCACCAGGACGCCGCTGAAGAGGAAGTCCATCATCGAGGCCATCGCGTTGTTGAAGCTGAGCGACGCCTGGACGGCGGGGGGCGCGTCGGGGGAGGCTGCGGGCATCTGGGAGCTGGACCCGATGTGCATGTTGACGACCGTGCCGGTCTCCTGGCAGACGGCGAAGAAGGGATCCCAGTAACCGGAGTGGATCGACGGCAGCCCCAGGTAGGTCGGGATCTCGGAGAAGGTCACGGCCCTCACCCCGCGGGCCGCGTTGCGCCGGATCTCCGCCACCGCGAGGTCGATGTCCCACAGCGGGATGATGCACAGCGGGATCAGCCGGCCGCCGCTGTCGCCGCACCACTCCTCGACCATCCAGTCGTTGTAGGCGCGCACGCAGGCGAGGGCCACCTCCTTGTCGTGGGCCTCGGCGAAGGTCTGGCCGCAGAAGCGCGGGAAGGTCGGGAAGCACAGGGAGGCCTCGACGTGGTTGAGGTCCATGTCGGCGAGGCGCGCCTTGGGGTCCCAGCACCCGCGGCGCATCTCCTCGCGGGTGATGCCCTCCAGGGTCATGTCGTCGCGGTCGAATCCGACGGCGGCGATGTTGCGCTTGTACGGGAACTTCAGGTCCTCGTAGATCCACCAGTCGGTCGGCGGTCCGTCCGGGTCCATGGTGATGACGTACTTGCCGCCGGTGTAGGCGAGTTCGCCGATGCCGGCGGTGAGTGCCTTGGGGCCGCGGTCGCGGTACTTGGCGGGCAGCCATACGTCGAACAGGTGCGCGGGCTCGATCACGTGGTCGTCGACACTGATGATCCGAGGCAGTTCCATGGTCTCCCCATTCCGCGATCTGATGGATCGTCAGAAATAAGCTAGCCCCGCCACCCCTGGACCGACAAGCGTCAGCGCCCTACGCTCTGCGCTTGATCTGACTATCCGTCAGCTATGGGGAGGTCTGGGATGACGGACACCGCGACCGCGACAGAACTGAGCCGGTCCCGAACCCTCTGGGAACTCATCGCCCGCCGGGCCGCACTGACCCCCGACACCACCGCCCTGATCGAAGCGGCCGAGAACCCCGCGGCCGACCGGCGGCTGACCTTCGGGGAACTGCGCGACCGCTCCGAACGCGTCGCCGCCGGCCTCCACGCCATGGGAGTACGCCCCGGCACGGTCGTCGCCTGGCAGCTCCCCACCCGCATCGAGACCGTGCTGCTCTCCGTCGCCCTCGCCCGGATCGGCGCCGTACAGACCCCCGTCATCCCCTTCTACCGGGACCGCGAGGTCGGCTTCGCCCTGCGCGAGTCCAAGGCCGAGTACTTCGCCGTCCCCGGGACCTGGCGGGGCTTCGACCACACGGCGATGGCCCGGCGCCTCGGCGCGCGCGGCGTCTTCGACGCCTACGACCACCTCCCCGACGGCGACCCGGCCGTACTGCCCCCACCGCCCGCCTCCGGCACCGACGTCCGGTGGATCTACTGGACCTCCGGCACCACCTCCGACCCCAAGGGCGTCCTGCACACCGACCGCTCCCTGATCGCCGGCGGCTCCTGCCTCGCGCACGCCCTGCACCTCGGCCCGTCCGACGTCGGCTCGATGGCCTTCCCCTTCGCGCACATAGCCGGGCCCGACTACACCGTGATGCTGCTGCTCTACGGCTTCCCCGCGGTCCTCTTCGAGAAGTTCGCGATGCCGGACGCCCTGGACGGCTACCGCCGCCACGGCGTCACCGTGGCCGGCGGATCGACGGCCTTCTACGCCATGTTCCTGACCGAGCAGCGCAAGACTCCGGACGTCCCGCTCATCCCCACCCTCCGCCTCCTCGCGGGCGGCGGCGCCCCCAAACCGCCCGAGATCTACCACGCGGTCGTACGGGAGCTGGGCTGCCGGCTGACCCACGGCTACGGCATGACCGAGGTCCCGATGATCACCATGGGCGCCCCGGACGACACCGACGAGAACCTCGCCACCACCGAGGGCCGCCCGCCCGCGGGCATGTCCATCCGCATCACCGCCCCGGACGGCACCGAGCTGCCCCCGGACACCGACGGCGAGGTCCGCCTCCGGGGCGAGGCCGTCTGCCGGGGCTACCTGAACCACGACGAGCCGGCGGACGTCTTCGACGCCGACGGCTACCTGATCACGGGCGACCTCGGGCACCTGACACGGGACGGGTACCTGGTCCTCACCGGCCGCAGCAAGGACGTCATCATCCGCAAGGGCGAGAACATCTCGGCGAAGGAGATCGAGGACCTCCTCCACCAACTCCCGGGCGTCGCGGACGTGGCCGTCATCGGCCTCCCGGACCCGGCCCGCGGCGAACGCGTCTGCGCCGTGGTGGAACAGCCCCCGGGAGCCGCCCCCCTGACCCTGCCCCAGCTGACCGCACACCTCCGCGCGGAGGGCCTGGCCACCCACAAACTCCCGGAGCAACTCGAACTCCTGGAGTCCCTCCCCCGCAACGAGGCCCTGCGCAAGGTCCTGAAGTACAAACTCCGGGAGCGGTACGCGTAAGCCCTGCGGGCGAAAGGCGGGAGCCGCTCAGGCGGCGTCGGGAGGGTGGGGCGGGGGCTTCGGGGGCGGGAGCTGCTGGGGCGGCATGGGTGGGCGCGACGGGGGCTCCGGAGAGTAAGGAAGCCACTCGATCCGAATCAGAGCTGTGCATGGGGGGTCCCGTCAGTCCCATCGTCCCTCCGGGGCAGGCCGGGCCGGTCCCGGGGGCGACGGGCGCGTCCGAGCGCTACCCGTTCCCCATCTCTCAGCGTCTCCAGCCCTTCCTGGGCCAGACAGAGGCCGCTAGCGGTCTCCCCACGCTCCTCGATCGCGCGCCTGCGGGCGTCTTGGGACTCTCCCCCCTGCGGGTGATGACACAAGGGAGGGGATCGAAAGTACTTTCAACGCTATGCGCGCTGAGAACGCTGCCTCCAAGCCGGAGGAATCACCGCTGTTGCCACAGCCTGGCGTTGTCACCGCCACTACCAGGGCCTTAGTTGCAGCGCTGGCAGCAGGCGAGCACAGCATGGAATCACTCCGCAACATGCTGCCAGAGGCATTTCCCTGGATTCGGTTCCTCCCCGGGCCAGACGTCCATGCCTTCGCTGTCGAACTGGTCGACACCCTGCGCGCCGCAGATTCGATCGGCCACCACGCATCCGTCCAACAGATGCTCATTGCGTGGCAGCACACGGCGCAGGCCCATGCCGACCCCATCCTTCTGGCTGCGCTGACCAAGGACCACAGAACGGACTTCGGTCCGGCACCCGACCCGCTCCGCAAGAGGTAGGGCGGAGGCGCTTCACGTCCGAACGAAATGTCCGGACCGCGCAATCCCCGATGCCCTCACCCAACTCCATCCTGCCACCCGGCGAAGCCCGCCGACCGTTGTCCGTGCGCCACTGCAGCAACACCCGGCCTTCGTCATCAACCACGATTGCTGAAGCCGTCGGGACCAAGCTGTTCGCTTCCGGGCTGGGGTCGTCCTCCCGAATATCGCGTCCACGACTCCACACAACCCGCCTGCAAATCGTGGACTCACCAGGAAACGGTCTAATCCAGCGGGATGGCCTGGTGCGCTGAAACGATCGCGTCGATGCGGTGCGCGAGCTCGAAGTCCGCAGCAGTGAGCCGGTGGCCTGCATCGTGGGTGGTGATGGACGCACGCAAGTGGTCGATACGAAGATCGAGATCCGCATGGTGCTGAATACGTCGGGACCGGTCGGCGATGGTCACGATCGCTGCCACCGCAGCGTGATAGCGGATCTGGTACGTGCGGGTGATCTCATCCCCCTTACGCTCCCAGCCGGGCAAGCCCGCCAGCCGCTCCGTGATCTCCTCGTCGGACAACACCCTCAGCACGCCCATGTCAGACCCCCTCAGTCACAGGCGCCAGAATCTCGGAAAGATCCCGGCCCACCGAGGCATCGTGCCACGGCCTCATAGCCCGCTCCAGAGTGCCGAGTTCGCGCACCGTGCGGGCAGAGCGGGTCTCCACTGCGATCTCGACAGCCAACCGGGCGAACTCGACCGCACGGTCAGGCTCCCGGGACTCGGCCGCCGCAGTCGCTCTGCGTGCGAGAAACACACCACGATCCCGGCGCGCGGTCGACGGCACGCCGTCCAGAACCTGCGCCCAGAGGCGTTCGGCCTCTCTACCGAGGCCGAGCCTGCCGTAACAGGTCGCGCGCTGGACCTCCAGATAGCCCGGCGTGCGCCGGCAGGCATTGCCCCAGGGCAAGTCGTCGTCGACATGAGAAAGCAGCCCGCCGGCCGCGTCGATCAGCTGGTCCACTGCCACCCGGTCACCGATGAGACTGGCACCGTGCGCCTGCTGCTGCATGGCCATGATCCGCACCTTGGGGAAGAGCCGATCCGGACCGTCGAGGGCGGCCTCACAAAGGTCGATCACTCCGTAACCGTCACCGAGATCCGTGCGGACCTGTGCCTGATTCACCAAGCTGTAGCCGACGAGATGACGGTCGCGGGACCGAACAGCGATCTCCTGCGTAACCCCTCGCCAGAACGTTGCGGCCGGCAAGTCGCCCGCGTCCTGGTACAACCAGCCGACCAGAGCGGCGTAGGAAGCTCCGGCCCGCAAGAGACCACGACGCACCTCGCCTTTCGCGGAACGGACGAGCTTGTCGATCAGCTGATACTGCGCACTGACGGTGCCGATCAAGTCATGGGGCCCGAGAAACATGTCAGCCCTGTAGTGCCCTTCGAGTTGCTGCTCGAAGTAGTCGATGAGGGCGGGGTCGACGTGTTGATGCACGACCGGCCCTGCGACAAGAGCCGCCGCCGTGGCGGATACGAACTGCCTACGATTCACGTCGTCCTCATGGAAAACCTCGGGGCGGATCCACCCAGCGGGCACCGTAAATCCCAGGTCCTCGGGCCAGCGCCCCAAAGCGTCATGCAGCACGATGGCGGTCTCTTCCGGTGGCCAACCCGGGCGCTCGCCCTCCCAGCGCCGCCACGTCCGGGGCGACACCTCGAAGTGCCGGTCGTCAAGGAGGCGCTTCCCATGCGCGGAAAGGCATTTCGCGGCCTGGTCCATCGTCCGCCAGCCGACCCGGAGCCTCGCCGCTCGGAGTGCGTCGTTTCGAGTTCCCATGACCTCAGCTTGAGCTGTCATAGCGGCCGTCACCGGTCGTGGCCAAACCCTGGCCGTCGCCGGCCGGACGATGGCCTATCGATCCCTCTCCTTGCCAGCCCATCATCACCGTATGACGAAGAACAGCGCAGGAGAACGACGCGGAATTCCGCCGCACTTCAGCGATCTGAAGCGACCTTCAGACTTCTCGTTCCGCCACCTGTCACAAGGCCCCAGCCCTGAGCTGCTCGCGCGCGCGGACGCAGGGTGGGATCGGTTTCTCCGCGCCGCACACAAGCGGGCGGCACCCAGCGGTGTCTGAGACATACGAGTACGTGCCGCACAGGCTCCTGCGCCGCCGGGTACGCGATCTCGCCTCCGGCGTTGAGGGGGAGCTGATGGCCGTGATCAACGAGAACGTCTCGGACTCGGCCACCGAGCACTGGACGGAGCTGGCCTACATCCGTGTCGCATCCGGCCGTGAGATCACCACATCGGTCTCCAACATCCAACCCGCCGGCCAAGAGCTCTCCGGCACGCTTCTGGATCAGCCCCGAACGGTCGCCGGTCGCAGCCATCGAGAAGCACCCATGGATCGTGGGCGGCCTATGTCCGGCCCAGGACGGGCTGGAGACGCTGAGAGATGAGGAGCGCGTAGCGATCGGATGCGCTTCCCCCGAACCCGGCCGGGCTTCTATGGGCCTCGCCTCTCGGTCGTGCCCATGGGGATCAGGTCGGGCATCTGTGATGTCCCCGTCCTTCGTGCCTTGGACCGGCTCGTTCTTTTGGGGGCTTCTCGGCAGTCTTTCGTTTCTCCGGGGCGGGACGGTCGGTCAAGGGTGGAGCGCAGCGACATCGCGAAGCGACGCGACCGCAGGGAGCGCCCTTGAGGGACCGGCCCGACCCGGAGGGACGATGGGACTGACGGGAAACCCCCATACCCCTCCCTGATGCCGCCCGAGTGGACCCCGCCCACCCGCGACCCCGCCCAGCTTCCCGACTCCGGCCGGTCGGCTCCGCCGTTCCGGAGCCGGCCCGCACCCGGGGGTGGGTGGGCAGCCGCCGAGTGGGGGGTAGGGGTCGCGGGGGTGAAGGCCCCGCCCGCGCAACGGCCCGTACCCCCCGCCCCCCTACAGCCTGCTCAGCGACGCCGCCGCGAACAGGACGTCCCGGATCGCCTCGCGGTCGCCGTGCTGGCCCACCGCCGCCTCCTCCGGAGAGATGTGACCGGCGGCCAGCTGGCAGAACTCGATGCCGTCCAGGGCGATCTCCGCCACCGTCCGCTCCGGCGACGGCTTCGCCCCGGGCGAGTCCAGTGCGATGTCCCAGCCGCCGCCACCGGCGCCCTCGATCTCCAGGTGCAGGGTGCGTCCGGGCGCGCCCGCCGCGACCAGGCCCCGCGCCGGGGCCGCCAGACCCGCGCGCCTGCGCTGGGCCAGCGCACCCGGCAGGAGCCGCGCCGCCAGGTCGATCATCCGGTGCAGGTGCGGCCCGGAGGGCGGTTCGTACGGGTAGTCCACCGCCTCCGCGATGTCCCACGCGTGCACCCAGCACTCGAAGGCCCGTTCCAGGAACGCGTCCCCGAGCGGCAGCGCGAAGCCGCCGTAGTCCACCGCGAGCTCGGCGACGCCCCGGCCGGCGAAGGAGACCGTACGCACCAGCGTGTGGCCCTGCTCCCGCCACGGGTCGCGGACCTGCCGCGTGATCGGGTACTCCGACGCACCCCAGAAGTGCTCCGTCCGCACGGTCGGACCGCCCTTCGGCGCGTCCGGGCCCAGCGGGTCGTCCAGCCCCAGCGCCGAGGCGATCAGCCCGTCCACCGTCAGCAGATGGCCGATCACCCCCGCCACCGTGGTCCGCTGCGACCGGCGCCGCTCCTCCTCGAACCACTTGAGCCGCACCGGGGTGTGCCATTCCGAGTCCCCGAAGTCCTGCAGCAGCGCGTCGAGCCGCGCGGTCTCGGTGTCGTACGGGCTCGCCCACGCCGGCACCGGAATGCGGGCCGGCCGCTTGCCCAGGCAGTCCTCCAGGACGCGCGAGCGCAGCAGTGGCTTCAGGTCGAGATTCTCCTCCGGGTGCAGCAACCCCACCGCGTCGCGCAGCCGGAGCGCCTCCTCCGCGCAGGGCGCGCACTCGGTGAGGTGGTCCTCCACCGCCTGGGTCTCCTCGGCCGAGCAGGCCGCCAGCGCCCACGCCCCGAGCAGGGACTTCAGCACCGCGTGCGAGGGTGGCGGCGGCGGCTCCGTCGGAGGCGGCGGCGTCATCGGCATCGGTGGCACCGGCGCCGGCATCGGCGGGAGCGGCACCGACCGCGGCGCGCGCCCCGGATCGAGATCGTCGGCGGCCCCGCGCGGGCCCGGTATCCGCGCCTGGCCGCCGGGACGCTCGTATCCGTCATCGGGCGACTGGGCAGGGCCGTTCATCGAGGGGTTCCATATCCGGACCGGGCGGTTTCCTCCTGTGGGAGGGCGTTGGCGGTCGACAGCAACTGCAGCCCGAGCCGCAGCCGGCGCCGCGCCTCGTCCTCGCTGATCTGCAGGTCGGCGGCGGCCTGCCGGTAGTCGCGCCGCTTGAAGTACGCGAGTTCCAGGGCGGCGCGCAGCGGCGCCGGCATCGAGGTGACGATGTAGTCCGCGCGGGCGGCCGCGTTGGCGCTGCGCACCTTCTGTTCCAGCTCCTCGCGGGAGCCCCGGCCCAGTTCGGCCTGGCGCAGCCGGGCCACTGCCTGCCCCTGGGTGATCCGGGCGACCCAGGAGCGCATGGAGCCCTGCTTGGGGTCGTAGGCGTCCGGGTTCTCCCAGATGTAGCCGAACACCTCACGGGTGATCCGGTCCGCCGCCTTCTCGTCGCCCAGCACCCGGTGCGCCAGGCTGTGCACGAGCGAGGCGAAGCGGTCGTACAGCTCCCCGAGCGCGGCGGCTTCGCCACGGGCGAGCCGCTGCTGCATGCGGCGGTCCCAGCGCGGTGGTGCGTCCTTCGGCATGAATGCCCCCAGCCGTGTGTCGACGCATCGAATGTAGTGGGCACATGGCGGATCGCGCCTGTTTTGGGAGAACCTCACCCTGGAAGTGCGCCCTGCGTGATAGGGGCGTGGCACGGTGTGAACGGTGGTACGTCCGAGGGCACATGGGGACAGGTGTACGCGCCCCACCGCGCTCCCCGTGCGCGGGTTCGATGCGGCCGCCTCCTTGACCGCTTCGCTTAACGCGCAGGCCACATAGGCCTTACGCTCCTGCCTTGTCTTGATCTGAACCCCACTGCACATGTGAAGGCGGAACGCCGAATATGGAAAGCGCAGAATACGAGCGCAAGATCGCCGCCCGATTCGCCACCTTCGACCAGGACGGGTCCGGCTATATCGACCGTGAGGACTTCAGTGCGGCCGCGAAGGCCGTCCTGGCCGAATTCGGTACGACCGCCCGGTCGGACAAGGGCCAGGCCGTCTTCGCGGGCGCCGAGGCCTTCTGGCAGGGCATGGCCGGCATCGCGGACGTCGACGGGGACCAGCGGGTGTCCCGCGAGGAGTTCATCACCGGGGCCGCGAAGCGGCTGCGCGACAACCCGCAGCGGTTCGCGGAGATCGCGCGGCCGTTCCTGCGGGCCGTGATCGCGGTGGCGGACGAGGGCGGCGCCGGCACGACCCCGGCGAACGCGGCCCGGGTGCTGCGCGTCCTGGGCACCGCCCCGGAGCTGGCCACCCAGGTGGCCGCGGCCCTGGACGCCGACGGCGACGGCCACATCTCCGAGGAGGAGATCCTGGCGGCCTTCGCGGGCTACTGCGGCGTGGAGGCCCCGGACGCGTAACGCCCGCGGCGCGCGTCCGGCGACCAGCGGCGGGGCCGCACGGCCCCGCCTGCCGCGCCCTGCCCTGCCGCCTTCCGACCTGCAGGACCGGTCCGCACCAGGCCGGTCCAAACCCGGCCGGTCCGAACCAGGCCGGTCCGAACCAGGCCGGTCCGCACCCGGCCCGGCCGAGCCCGCCGGGCCCCTCCGGTTACGCGAAGACCACCGTGCGGGCGCCGTTCAGCAGCACGCGGTGCTCGCTGTGCCACTTCACCGCGCGCGCGAGCGCCTGGCACTCCACGTCGCGGCCGACGGCCACCAGCTGCTCCGGCGTGACCTCGTGCCCCACCCGCTCGACCTCCTGCTCGATGATCGGCCCCTCGTCGAGGTTCGCCGTCACGTAGTGCGCGGTCGCGCCGATCAGCTTCACGCCCCGCGCGTGCGCCTGGTGGTACGGCTTCGCGCCCTTGAAGCTCGGCAGGAACGAGTGGTGAATGTTGATGATCCGCCCGCTCAGCTCCGTGCACAGCTTGTCCGACAGGACCTGCATGTACCGCGCCAGCACCACCAGATCGACGTTCTCTGCACGCACGAGCTCCAGCAGCTGCTCCTCGGCCGCCGCCTTCGTGTCCTTCGTCACCGGGATGTGCACGAACGGGATGTCGTACGAGGCGACCAGTTCGGCGAAGTCGGTGTGGTTGGAGACCACGGCCGCGATCTCGACCGGAAGCGCGCCGATGCTCGAGCGGAAGAGCAGGTCGTTCAGGCAGTGCCCGAACTTGGACACCATGAGGATGATCCGCATGCGCTCCTCGGAGCGGTGGATCTGCCAGTCCATCTTGAACGAGTCGCCGATCGCCGCGAAGCTGGCCCGCAACTTGTCGACGGTCACCGGGGGCTCGGCCTCGAAGTGCACCCGCATGAAGAACAGCCCGGTCTCCCGGTCTCCGAACTGCTGGCTGTCCACGATGTTGCATCCGGTCATGAAGAGATAACTCGACACGGCATGCACGATGCCCTGCTTGTCGGGGCAGGACATGGTCAGGACGTACTGGGGCTGGGGCTGGGCCGGGGCCTCGTTGTGCGGGTCGCTCATGACCGCACAGCCTTTCACACCGCGCGGGTGAGGATCTTCAACGCATCCAGCGATGTCGGCCGCACGTCCGGGTCGTCCCCGTCCGCCTCCGCCAGCCGTACGTGCGCCTCGCGCGCGGCACGCACCGCCTCGGGCCACGCGTGGTGCTCCAGGTAGGCGGAGACGGGGGCGTCGGGCCCGACCTGGTGGAGGATGCGCAGCACCCGCAGCACGGCGAGGTCGACGAGGGTCGCCTCCTGGGAGTCGCGGAAGATCGTGCCGACGTACTTCTCGGCGGACCAGCTGTCGAGCCAGGTGTCCTCGACGAGCCGGTACACGGCGTCGGTGACGTCGCCGTAGGCATCGTCGCCGGTCAGCCACGTGTCCTCGTGGAAGGCCGGATCGGAAAGCATGTGCAGCGCCGAGCGCACGTTGCAGCGCCAGCGCCACCACGGCATGTCGTTGAGGGGCATGCCGCCCATGGTGGAGGAGCGGCCACCGCGTCGGGAAGAGTTCTTCGAACCTTGGGCGAATGTCACGCTTTCGATCGTACGTTCCTGTTCGGGGCGATCTTCAGGCGCCTGCACGGGAGCGCACCCCGGTAATTCACCTGGGCGTCACCCGATGTTGTGTCCATCTCACTCGACAGTTACCGGTGGGGCGGAATGGTGCATGGACATGACCAAGTTGCGACGCGCCGCATCTCTCTCCCGCACCTTCGTGGCCACGGCGATGGGTGCGTGTCTCATCGCCGGCTGCGGTGCGCTCCCCGGGGGCTCGGGGGGCTCCGGGGAGACCCTCACCGTCATGACCTTCGCCCCGGAGGGCACCAAAGCGACCAACATGCCCGGTATGACCGGCATGGCCAAAGCCTACGAGCGCTGGGTGAACTCCAAGGGCGGGATCAACGGCCGCAAACTGCGCGTACTGACCTGCAACGAGAAGAACACGCCCAGCGGCGCCGCCGACTGCGCCCGCAAGGCCGTCACCGAGAAGGCGGTCGCCGTCGTCGGCTCCTACAGCCAGCACGGGCGCGCCTTCATGGCCCCGCTGGAGGCGGAGGGCATCCCCTTCATCGGCGGCTACGGAGTCTCCTCCGAGGAGTTCCAGTCCCCGCTGTCCTACCCGGTCAACGGCGGCCAGCCCGTCCTCATCGCGGGCGCCGGGCACCAGCTGGGCCGCGCCTGCGACCAGGTCGCCCTGGTCCGCCCCGACACCCTCGCGGGCGACACCCTGCCGGTCCTGCTCAACGCCGGACTGCGCGCCAACAAGATGGCCGACGCCTCCGACATCCGGGCCGCCGAGGACTCCGCCGACTTCGGCCAGCAGGCCCGCGAGGCCCTCGCGCACACCAGCGGCACCGGCAAGGAGAAGGAAAAGGAGAAGGGCTGCGTGACGGCGGTCCTCGGCGAGCGCACCGAGACCTTCTTCGACGCCTTCCGCCGGACCGACGCCCAGCGCAAGAAGCCGCAGATCTCCTCCGTCCTGGGCAGTGTCAGCCAGTCCCTGGTGGACCGCACGGGCGGCAAGGAGAGCCCCTTCGAGGGCGCGTACCTGACCAGCTGGTACCCGGTGTCCGCCGATCCCCTCTGGGAGCCCATGCGCAAGGTGGTCTCCGACTTCGCCTTCGGCGACGACAACGTCGACCCCGACGACAGCGGGGCGCAGACCACCTGGATCGCGTACACGGTGCTCAGCGAGATCGTGAACCGCTTCAAGGAGGACGAGCCCCTCACGGCCCGCAAGGTCAAGCGGTCGCTGAACGAGGCGCAGCCGGTCAAGACCGGCGGCCTCACCCCGGACCTGAGCTGGCGCTACCAGGACATGCGCGCCGTCGCCGGCTTCCCCCGCATCGTCAACGGCCGGGTCACCTTCCAGATCGTGCAGGCCGGGCGGCTCGTGGCGCAGCCCGGGGAGCAGCCCCTGGACATGACCCCGACCCTGGTGCAGGCGCCGCGCACGGCCTGACGCGGACGGCCGGCCGCGCGCACGGACCGGCCGCGGTCGGAGCGGCCCGCCGCGTCCCGGTCAGAGCTGGGACTTGTCCCGCTTGGTGAGGCCGTGCTTGGCCGCGATCGCGTTCCACAGGGTCGCGGCCGACTCCTTGGCCTTCGTCGCCTCGCCGCTCGACCTGTTGCCGTCGGCGGCGTTCTTGGTGACCTTGGCCTTGCCGTCCTTGCACTTGTCGTCGTCCACGTCGTCCGCCCAGGCGGCGTAGCTGTCGTCGGCGTCCGCCGAGGACTGCCAGGCCTTGGTGAGGGACGCGGACAGCTTCGCGTGGTCCGGGAGCCGGTCGAGCTTCAGCTCCTGGAGACGGGTGATCAGCTCCTCGCGCTGGCGGGCCGCGTCACGCAGGTCGGCGGCCGCCTGGTCGAGGTTGTTGCAGCCCTTGATGTCCTCCACGGCCTTGATCACCGCGGCCCGGCTGTCGTTGCTGTCCGCGAGGAGCTTGTCCAGCTGGACGGCCTGCGGGCGGGCCGGATCGACCGGGGCCTCGCCGCCGGGGGCGGCGGAGCCGCCGCTCGCGGCCGGGGTCCCGGCGACCGCGCCGGGGTCGTTGTTCTGCGGCTTGTCGTCGGCGAGCAGCGAACCGACGCCGAGCCCGACGACGGCGAGGCCGACGACCACCGCGGCGATGATCCCGGGCGAGACCCTGCGCGCGGGCTCCGGGGGCGGCGGGGGCGGGGCGTACTGCTGCTGCGGGTGCGGTTGCTGCTGCTGGTACTGCGGCTGCTGCGGGCGGGGCTGGTGCGGTCGGGGCTGCTGGGGGCGCGGCTGCTGGGGTCGCGGCGGCGGCTGCCGCAGCACGGGCTCCTGGACCGGCGGCAGGTGCTGGGTGTGTCCGGCGGTGTCGTTGTCACCGCGGAAGAGCCCGTCGAACCCGTCGGCGGCGGGCACCGGCGGGATGTACTGCGTCGCGGCCTCCTCGTGCGAGGGGGCGGCCGGCACCGGCGGGATGTACTGCGTCGCCGCCTCCTCGTGCGAGGCGGCGGCCGGCACCGGCGGGATGTACTGCGTCGCCGCCTCCTCGTGCGAGGCGGCCGCGGGCACCGGCGGGATGTACTGCGTCGCCGCCTCCCCGTACGAAGGGGCGGCCGGCACCGGCGGGATGTACTGGGTGGCGGCCTCGGGCAGCGGCGGGTAGCCATAACCGTGCGGATCCCCCGCCCCCTCGTAGCCGGGCCCCACCACGTGACCGGGCGGCGCGCCCTCCGGGGCGGGATAGGCCTGCGGGTAGCCGTACGCGGCGCCGGGGTGCGGCGGCTGCGACTGCGGCTGCTCCGGGTACGCCGGGTATCCGGACGCCGGGTCCGGACCCCACGGGGCACCCGGCTGGGGGGCGCCCCCTTGTCCGCTCTGCGTCACCGGGACTCCTTCTCCGACTCGCCCGACCCTACGGGACCGTCAGGTCACGCTACCCCGTCACGCACCGCCACCGTGAGAGCACCCCGAACCCCGTCCGGCCCCTGCCCGGCCCGCCCGGCTCCGCCCCGGCCCCGCCCCGGCCCCGCCCCGGCAGGACATCTCCTAGGCCGTCACCTCCAGCCGCGCCGCGAACTCCCGCACCGCCGCCTCCTCCCGGTACGGCTCCAGCCGCGCCCGGAAGTCGTCCAGGTACTCCACGCCCCGGTTCGAGCGGAGCCCCTCCAGCAGTTCCGCCGCCTTCGCCGCCGTCTGGCAGGCCTGCTCCACCTCCCGCTGCTGCACCTGCGCCGCCGCCAGCACCAGCAGCCCGATGGCCCGGCGGCGCGCCTTGCCCGCCGGCAGACCCCGCAGCGCCTCCTCCGCCCGCCTGGCCGCCGCGTCCGCCTGGCCCAGGTCGCGGTGGCAGTGCGCCAGCTCGTCCGCGAGGTACGCCGCGTCGAAGTGGCTGATCCACACCGGGTCGTCGCCCGACTCCGGCTGAGCCCGTTCCAGCGCGCTGACCGCCCGCCCGGACAGCACCGCCGTCGCCCGGGTGTCCCCGAGCAGCGCGTGCCCGCGCGCCTCGGCGGCGTAGAACATGGCCTCGACCCGCGGGGTGACCTGCCCCCGCGTCCCCTCCTGGGCGGCCCGCGCCAGCTGCGCGATCTCCCGCGGGTTGCCCAGCTCTGCGGCGAGGTGGCTCATGGACGCCGCGAGCACGTAGCCGCCGTAGGCCCGGTCGCCCGCGGCCTGCGCCATCCGCAGCGCCTGGATGTAGTAGCGCTGGGCCAGGCCCGGCTGGCCCGTGTCCACCGCCATGTAGCCGGCGAGCTCGGTCAGCCGGGCCACCGCCGCGAACAGGGCCCGCCCGACGGGCTCCCGGTACGAGCCGCCGATCAGCCCGGACACCACCGAGTTGAGGTAGTGCACGACCACCGGCCGGACGTGCCCGCTGCCGAAGCGGTGGTCGAGGTCCTTGAGCGCCTCTGTGGTCGCGCGGACCGCCTCGACGTCCGGCATGCCGACGCGGGAGCCGCCGCTGCGGGCGACCTGGGAGTCGGCCCCCGTGATCAGCCAGTCCCGGCTCGGCTCGACGAGGGCGGAGGCGGCCACGCTGGAGCCCGCCAGGAAGTCGCGGCGGCCGACGTCGCTGCGCCACAGCTCGCAGACCTGCTCGATGGCGCCGATGACGGTCGGGGAGAACTGCAGGCCGACGCCGGAGGCGAGGTTCTTGCCGTTGGCCATGCCGATCTCGTCGATGGTGACGGTCCGGCCCAGTTTGCGGCCGAGCGCCTCGGCGATGATCCCCGGCGCCCGGCCGCGCGGCTGCTGGCCGCGCAGCCACCGGGCCACGGAGGTCTTGTCGTAGCGGAGATCGAGGCCGTGCTCGGCCCCGCACATGTTCACGCGCCGGGCTAGCCCGGCGTTGGAGCACCCGGCTTCCTGGATGAGCGCCTGCAGCCGTTCGTTCGGCTGGCGGGCGACGAGAGGCCTGGCTGCCATGAAAACCCCCTGAGGCCGCGGGTGATCGTTGGAATGATCACTTCCCGCCTGATGTGCGGAGAATCTTCCGCTCTGCGTCGTGCAGCTACCCAACTGCGGCGCCCCGGCCTCCTACGCGCCCCCACGCGTGCATCAGTGCGCCCCGTATGCAGGATCGATGCTCCGCCCGCCGCCGGGTTTACGCCCGTAACCCCGGGTGACCCGGGGAGTTGTGATGGGCGTGGAAGAGACCATCGGAGTCACGGAGACCGCACCCATCCCCAAGCAGCGCGGCGAGCAGCTGCTGGACCATGCCGTGCGGTACGCGGAAGAACGGCACTGGGATGTCTTCGCCGGCACCTGGTTGGAACCCGGGGACGGCCGCGAGCTGTGCTCCTGCGGGGCCGAGGACTGCCCGGCGCCCGGCGCGCACCCGGCGGTGAAGGACTGGGCGGCGCAGGCCACCGGCAGCGCGGTGCAGGTCCGCCGCATCTGGGCGAAGCACCCGCGGGCCTCGATCCTGCTGCCGACCGGCCGGACGTTCGACGCGCTGGACGTGCCCGACTCGGCCGGATTCCTCGCGCTGGCGCGGCTGGAGCGGATGGAGCGCACCCTCGGGCCGGTCACGCTCACGCCCGACCACCGGATGCTGTTCTTCGTCCTGCCGGGCGCCGGCGTCAAGGTGCCCGACCTGGTGCGCAAGCTGGGCTGGCCCGCGGCCACGATCGACCTGGTCGCCCGCGGCGAGGGCGAGTACGTGGCGGCGCCGCCCACCCGCTTCGGCGGCCGGGGATCGGTCCAGTGGGCGCAGCGCCCCACGCCGGCCAACCGGTGGCTGCCGGACACCGAGGAACTGATCGACGCCTTGGCCTACGCGTGCGGGAGCGAGGCCGCGGCGGAACGCAAGCGGCGCCAGGGCTGACCCGGCAACTCGCCCGCCGGACCTGCGAATCGGGGCGAAAACTCATGACATAAGTAACTGCTCAGGCCCCTCCCTGCCCTCCTATGGTGAAGAAGGAACGACCAACGGGGACGCAATGAGAGGCAGGCGCATGCCGGACCGGGGCGATGCGACGGGTGGGGCGTACGGAGCGGGTGGCGCGCGATCCGCTCCGCCCGCCGTGCGGGTGGAAGGACTGTGGAAGCGGTTCGGCGATCAGGTGGCCGTGGCCGGGATCGATCTGGAGCTGCCCGCGGGCCGGTTCATCGGTCTGGTGGGCCCCAACGGCGCGGGCAAGACGACGACGCTGTCGATGGTGACCGGACTGCTGCGCCCGGACATGGGGCGCGTCCACGTCGCCGGGCACGACGTGTGGGCGGACCCGACCGAGGTGAAGGCGCGCATCGGTGTCCTGCCCGAGGGGCTGCGGCTCTTCGAGCGGCTGTCGGGGCGCGAACTGCTCGGCTACATGGGCCGCATGCGCGGGCTGGCGGGCGAGGAGACCGACAAGCGCGCGACGCAGCTGCTGGAGGTCCTCGACCTCGCGGGCTCGCAGCACAAGCTGGTCGTGGACTACTCCACCGGCATGCGGAAGAAGATCGGCCTGGCGGCGGCACTGCTGCGCAACCCCGAAGTGCTCTTCCTGGACGAGCCGTTCGAGGGCGTCGACCCGGTGTCGGCGCAGACCATCCGCGGGGTGCTGGAGCGCTACACGGCCTCCGGGGCCACCGTCATCTTCTCCTCCCACGTGATGGAGCTCGTCGAGTCCCTGTGCGACTGGGTGGCGGTGATGGCTGCCGGCTCCATCCGCGCAGCCGGCCCGCTGGCCGACGTACGGGGCTCCGCACCCTCACTGCAGGCCGCCTTCCTCGAACTGGTCGGCGCGCACGGGCGCGACGCGGCCGGGGACTCGCTGGAGTGGCTCGGCGGCGGTTCCGGGGCGGGATCGCGATGACCTCGCCCGCCAACCCGGCCGCCGTGGTGACCACCGCCGTCAACGGGTCCGCGGAAGCCACGGGGGCCTCCTCCGTCGCGTCGATCCCGCTGACCCCGATCTTCGTCCGGCTCAAGCTGTCGCTGCTGCGCAACGGCCTGAAGGGCTCCTCGAAGCGCAAGGCCGCCTACTTCACGACGCTCGCCTTCGCGCTGGTCGTCGGCTTCTTCATGACGCTCGGCCTGGCCCTGCTGCACGGGCACGCCCGCGCGGGCACCGTCGTCGTCCTGCTGGCCGCGATCCTGGCCCTCGCCTGGGCCTTCATGCCGCTGTTCTTCCCCACCGGGGACGAGACGCTCGACCCGAGCCGGCTGGTCATGCTGCCGCTGCGCCCGCGTCCTCTCGTACGGGCCCTGCTCGCCTCCTCGCTGGTCGGCATCGGGCCGCTGTTCACGCTGTGCCTGGCCGTCGGCTCGGTGGTGGCCGTCGCGCGCGGCGCCGCCGGAGCGGTGGCCGCGGTGGTGGCCGCGCCGCTGCTGGTGCTCGGCTGCGTGACCCTCGCGCGGGCGGTGGCCACGGCCAACGTGCGGCTGCTGAGCAGCCGCAAGGGGCGTGACCTGGCGATCCTCAGCGGTCTGCTGATCGCGGTGGGCGGCCAGCTGGTCAACTTCGCCAGTCAGCGCCTGTTCCAGGCGGGCGGCCTCGCCACGCTGGAGCCCGTCGAGGCCGTGGTCCGCTGGCTGCCGCCGGCGACCGCCGTCGGCATGGTGGACTCCGCGAGCGAGGGTGCGTACGGGGTGGCGGCCGCCCAACTCGCCCTGACCCTGGCCGCCGTGGCCGCCCTCCTGTGGTTCTGGGAGCGGAGCCTGACCCGGCTGATGGTCACCCCGGACGGCTCGACCATCGCGGCCGCCCGGCCGACGAAGGACCGCGGCGCGGGCGGCCTGTGGTCCCTGCTGCCCGCCGGGCGGACGGGCGCGGCCATGCAGCGCACCCTGCGCTACGCCGTCCGCGACCCGAAGACCAAGGCCTCCTGGGTGACCGCGCTGGCGATCGGCATGATCATCCCGGTCTTCAACGCCCTCCAGGGCACGGGATCCGTCTACCTCGCCTGCTTCGGCGCGAGCATGCTCGGCATGCAGATGTACAACCAGTTCGGGCAGGACACCTCGGCGTTCTGGATGGTCGCGCAGACCATCTCGACGACGCGCGACGCCTATGTGGAACTGCGTGCCCGGGCCGTCGCGCTGGCCCTGGTCACCGTCCCGTACACGGTCCTCGTCACCGTGGTCACTGCCGCCGTGATGGGCGACTGGTCCACCCTCCCCGCGGCCACGGGCCTCTCCCTGGCCCTGCTGGGCTCGATGCTCTGCACCGGTGCACTGGCCTCGGCCCGCTTCCCGTACTCCATCCCGTCGGACGGCGCCTTCAAGAACGTCGTCCCGGGGCAGGCCGGGCTGGCCTGGGCGGGCATCTTCGGCGGGCTGCTGGTCTCGGCGGTGATCGCCGCCCCGGTGATCGCCCTGACGATCTGGCTCAAGGTGGCCGACCATCAGGACATCTCCTGGATCGTGCTCCCGCTGGGTGTGGCCTGGGGCGCACTGGCCACCTGGGCGGGCCTGCGGTTCTCCGCGCCGACCGTGGCGCGCAAGCTCCCGGAGATCCTGCTGGCGGTCAGCAAGGGCTGACGGCCGACCACGCCGAACGGGCCGGCCTCCTCTCCCCTGCGGGAGCGGAGGCCGGCCCGTTCGCGCGGGTCCGGCGCCAGGCGGATCGGCGGGCGTGGTGTCAACGGGCGGCGAGCAGGAGGAGCACCGCGATCGAGCCCGCGAAGACGACGACGTGCCGGATGTTCTGGAGGCCGGGCATCACCCAGTCGGGGAAACCGTCCTCGGCGGCGCGGAGCATGGACCTGACGTCGATGCGCTGCAGTTCGGCGTCACCGGACTTGGCGAAGGCGGCGGTCACGGAGGGCACGGCGGTCAGGTTCGAGTAGAGGATCACGCAGTTCACGAGGATGACGAGCGGCTGGACGATCCAGGACAGCGTCCCGCTCCACGGGCTCCCGGCGAGCCCGAGCACGGCGGGCACGGCCAGGGACACCGCTATCCCGACGGGGGCCCACGTCTCGTGCCCGCCGGCGTCGAGCCGCATGCCGTTCTCGGCCGTGACCGTGGTGCGCACGCCCTGGCGCCCCAACTCGGCCTCGACGGCGGCCTGGGCGCGGGCGCCGTAGCGGCTGCGGACGACGGGGATGCTCAGGAAGGCGAGGGCGATCAGGAGCTGCAGGGCGGCGACGGCGTTCATCGGGGTTCCTCGTTTCTCGGTGCTTGCCTGGCGACGACGTCACCATGACGCCGTCCCCTGACAGCTCCCGAACAGCCCGCTGACAAACCGCTGATACGCCCTCGCGCGGCCTTACGCAGCCTCGCGCGGCCTCGGGCGCCCCTGCGCGGCCCCGGGCGGCGACGGGCGGCGACGGGCGGTCTCACCGGGACGATGCCCGCCGGGGCCGCCCGCGCCGGCCGGTCAGGGCGCTTCGGCCTTGATGCCGTCGAGGAAGGGTTCCAGGACCTCGCGCCAGGCCGTCGGCTGGTCGTAGTGGAGGTAGTGGCCCGCGTCGGGGATCTCCGCGTACTGGCCGGCCGGGAGGACGCGGACCATTTCCTGGGCCTCGGCCCGGCCCAGCTCGCCGTCGAGGCCGCGGACCACCAGGGTCGGGCAGCGGACCTGGGCGAGCTCCTCCCAGTGGGCGTCGTGGACCCAGGTCTCACGGGCCGTCAGCATCTGGCGGCGGGAGAAGACCGGGCGCCAGCCGTCCGACGCCTCCTGCATGACCTCGGCGAAGAAGGCGCCGCGGCCGGGGTCGGGGCGCTCCACGCGGGGGTCGTCCTCGCCGAACCAGCGGCGGGCCGCGTCCTGGGTGGGGAAGGGCAGGGGCCAGTGATGGAACCAGTCCTCCCATTCCTGCTGGGAGGCGGCGCCCAGGGCGGAGGCGCGCATGTCGCAGATGACGAGGGCCTCGACCAGTTCCGGGCGGCGGGCCGCGAGCTGCCAGGCGGTGAGGGCGCCCATGGAGTGGCCGATCAGGGTCACGGGGGCGAGACCGAGCTGTTCGACGGCCGCCTCGGCGTCGGCCACGAATGCCTCGCGGCCCAGGGAGGTGAGGGTGCTGTCGGAGGTGGCGGGAGGGCGGGCGCTCTGGCCGTGTCCGCGCTGGTCCAGGGCCACGACGCGGCGGCGCTCGCGGAGCCAGCGGGCGGTGCCGGCCCAGTGGAGGGCGCGGCCCATCAGGCCGTGCAGTAACAGGGCCCCGGGGCGGGTGTCGGGTTCGGCCTCTGCTTCGCGGAACTCCCAGGCGGCCAGGCGGACTCCTTCGGCCCCTGTCACATCGACGCGCTGTACCACCGCAGATGCACCCCCTTCGCTCCCCGCCAGACTATCGAACCCGTATTCGAAAACGGGTTTCTCGCCCACAACACCGCTCTTTCGAGTGACCTTGCTCAAGGATTGGCCGCCGTTGCCGATGGAGATCCTTTCAACAGGGAGGCGGGCCGCTCGGGGAAGACGGTCCGAGGGGACGACCTTGAGAGCTCGGGGCTCCAGGTCACAAGGGGAGGAC
>NZ_JBSGXU010000010.1:0-90677 GCF_053610205.1 Streptomyces sp. NPDC054932
CTACCGATCGGTGCTACCTGTGAGTCGTACCCGTTTCGGGGACCCGGGAAAAGGCCCGAGCGGGTGGCCCGGAAAAGGGGGACGGCCGGAGCCCCCGCACAGTGGGCTCCGGCCGTCGGCTCTTGGGCCGTACGAGATCAGATGTCGAGGCCGGTGAGGACCAGGACCCGCTCGTAGGTGTAGTCGTCCATCGCGTAGCGGACGCCCTCGCGGCCCACGCCGGACTGCTTGACGCCGCCGTACGGCATCTGGTCGGCGCGGTAGGACGGCGCGTCGCCGATGATCACACCGCCGACCTCGAGCTCACGGTGGGCCCGGAACGCGGTCTGCACGTTGCGGGTGAAGACGCCGGTCTGCAGACCGAACTTCGAGTCGTTGACGGCGGCGAAGGCCTCGTCGGTGTTCTCGACCTTCTTCAGCGTCAGGACCGGGCCGAAGACCTCCTCGGTGGCGAGCTTGACGCCGTCCGGCACGTTGGCGAGGACGGTGGGCTCGTACGAGGCACCCTCGCGCTTGCCGCCGGTGAGCAGCTTGGCCCCGGCGGACACGGCCTCGTCGACCCAGGACTCGACGCGCTGGGCGGCGGCCTCGGAGACGAGCGGGCCGACGTCGGTGGCCGAGTCGGAGGGGTCACCGGTGACCTGCGCCTGGACCTTCTCGACGACCTTCTCGACGAGGCGGTCGTAGACGGAGGCATCGGCGATCACGCGCTGCACGGAGATGCAGGACTGGCCGGCCTGGTAGTTCGAGAAGGTCGCGATACGGGTCGCGGCCCAGTCGAGGTCGGCCTCGGAGGACCAGTCGTCCAGGACCACGGCCGCGGCGTTGCCGCCGAGCTCCAGGGTGCAGTGCTTGTGGGGCACCGACTGCTGGATGGCGTAGCCGACGGTGTCGGAGCCGGTGAAGGAGATCACGGGCAGGCGCTCGTCCTTGACCAGGGCGGGCATCTTGTCGTTGGCGACCGGCAGGACCGACCAGGAGCCGGCCGGGAGGTCGGTCTCGGCGAGCAGCTCACCCAGGATCAGGCCGGACAGCGGCGTGGCCGGGGCGGGCTTGAGGATGATCGGCGCGCCGACGGCGATGGCCGGGGCCACCTTGTGGGCGCACAGGTTCAGCGGGAAGTTGAACGGCGCGATGCCGAGGACCGGACCCTTGACGAAGCGGCGGGTCAGCGCGAGACGGCCGACACCACCGGCGTCGGTGTCCAGGCGCTGGGCCTCTCCGCCGTTGAAGCGGCGGGCCTCTTCGGCGGCGAAGCGGAAGACGGACACCGCACGGCCGACCTCACCGCGGGCCCACTTGACGGGCTTGCCGTTCTCGGCGGAGATCAGCTGGGCGATCTCCTCGGTGCGCTCGACCAGCCGCTTGGACACGTGGTCCAGGGCCGCGGCCCGTACGTGCGCGGGGGTCGCGGAGAACTCCGCCGTCACGGCGTACGCCGCGGCCACGGCCTCTTCGACCTGCTCGTCGGTGGGCACGCTGACGGCGGCGACCAGCCGGCCGTCCCACGGGGAGTGGACGTCGAAGCTGTCCTCGCCGGTGGCCTGGCGGCCGGCGAGCCAGAAGGCGTGGGTGGAAGTCATGCGAATCCCGGCCCTTCGGAAGTGTGCGGTGGGTCCTGACCCCTCCACCGTAGGACTCCGTCGGCGTTTCGGCGTTTGTCCCTGATGGAGCGGCGGGTCGTCGCGCTTCGCCGCTTTGTCACTGTCCCTCCCGCCGCGCGCGCCTGCGCCGCGGCGGGAGCGGACCGTCCGGCTTCTAGGAGGGCGTCGAGGTGGCCTTGAGGGCGAGCCACAGCTCCATGCGGACGTCCGGGTCCTCCAGGGAACGGCCGAGGATCTCCTCGACCCGTTTCATCCGGTAGCGCAGCGTGTGCCGGTGCACGCCGAGGTCGGCGGCGGCCGCGTCCCACTGCCCGTGGCGGGACAGCCAGGCCTGGAGCGAGGCCACCAGGTCGCCGCGCCCGGTCGCGTCGTGCTCCCGCAGGGCGCGCAGGGTGCCGTCCGCGAAGGCCCGTACGGCGTCGTCGGCCAGCAGTGGCAGGACCGAGCCCGCCGCCATGTCCTCGTGCTCCACCATCGGCCGGCCGCGCCGCCGGGCGACGGCCAGGGCCTGGTCGGCCTGCTTGAGGGCCGCAGCCACGCTGCCCGGGCCGGCCGCGGCGGACAGGCCGACCACCAGCTCGTCGGGCTCCGGCCCGGCCGCGTCCCGGCCGCGCCGTGCCTCCAGTACCTCGGCGTGCTCCACGCACGCCTGTACGGCCGAGCCCCCGTCGGCGGCCAGGACGACGAGCCGGCCCGCCTCCGGGACGACCAGCAGCGCCTCCCCGGTCCGGGCGGCCGCCGACTCCACCGTGTCGGACAGCTGCGCGAGCCCTTCCGGCTGCGCCGTCCCCGCCAGGGCCGGCTCGGCCACGATCAGCCGGAACGGCGCCTCCAGCAGGGCCCCGTAGAGGTCACCCGCCACGGACCGGGCGTGGTCCGCCTCGCCCGCCAGCAGCATCCGCAGCACCGCCGCCCCCAGCCGGGACTCGGCGTCGTGCAGTGAGCGCGAGCGCTCGGTGGTGAGGGTGAGCAGGGCGACCGCGGAGTGGACGGCGTACCGCTCGGCCGTGCCCAGCGGGGCCGCGGTACCGACGGCGAGCGCGCCGCGCGCCCGCCGGCCCGTGCCCAGGGACTGCAGTTCCACGCGGTCCTCGGCTCCGCCGACCACGGCGCTCGCGGGCGCCGGGCGCTCCCGCAGCCGCTCCACGTCGGGGGTGAGCCGGGCGGCGCGGCGCGCGGCCCAGTCGGGCGCGGCCGCGACGACCGCGCCCGAGGTGTCGTACAGCGCCGCCCAGCCGTGCACGTGGGCCGCCAGTCTCGTCAGCAGTTCGGCGGGCCCGTCGACGGAGAGCGCGGCGCGCGTCAGCTCCCGCTGGGCCTCGAAACCGGCGGTGACGGCCCGGTACTGGTCCGCCGCGAGGGCCGCGGAGACGGCCTTGCTGATCGCCAGGAAGGGGGTCCGCCGCGGTACCTCCAGCAGCGGCATGTCCTCGGTCCGGGCGGCCTCGACCAGCGCCTCGGGGATCTCCTCGTAGTTGACGCCGATCGCGAAGCCGATGCCGACGACCCCGGCCGCGGCGAGGCGGCGGACGTAGCGGCGCATCTCCTCCGGGTCCCCCGCGTCCAGCTTCATCGCGGTGATCAGGAGCAGCTCTCCGCCCTCCATGTAGGGGACGGGGTCGGCGAGCTCACTGACGTGGGCCCAGCGCACCGGTGTGTCGAGGCGGCCCTCCCCCGCCCGGACGCTGAGCTTGAGCGCCGAGTGCTGGACGAGTGAGGCAAGGGTGAGCGGCATCGGTTACCAGTGGCCTTAGCGGGAGGGGGCGGCGGGGCGGTGGACCGGCAGGAGCAGGAGGGAAGTCACCGCGACCGCCGACGGTTTTCGCCGTGCCGTACGAACGGCTCCCCTCGATTCTGCCACCTCGTACGGGTCGGAGTGCGGGTCAGGACGTTCCGGCCAGGCGGACGAGGAGCGGAGCCGCCCGTTCCCCGCGGACCGAGGTCAGCGACAGCACCGCGTGCCCCGGCGGCACCGCGTGCGCCAGGTCCGAGGCGGACCACCGCTCCCGCTCCACCTGGCGCACGGTCACCGCGTCCGTGGTGACCGCCTTGCCGGTGACGAGCTTGCGGAAGGAGTGCATCAGCCGGGTCAGCGGCTGATCGGCGAAGACGGTGCGGTGGGTGACGTCCCGCGTCTCCACCCACTCGGTGCCCCATGCCTCGGCGAAGCGCTTGCCGTCCCAGGTGGTGACCCCGGAGAAGGCCATCCGGCAGCCGACCGCCCCGAGCAGCGGCGTCCGCAGTGCCTCCGGTACGTCGTCCAGGGTGCGCAGGGTGAGCAGGACGCCCGCATGCGCCGAACGCAGCCGCTGGACGCCCCGAACGGTCTCGGCGGTCAGGGTGTGCGAGGCGTCGTCGAAGGCGAGGAAGGCGAAGAGGGAACGGTCGGTGCGGGCGGCCGCGGCGGCGTTGAACTGGGCGAGCAGCAACCGGGCCAGCATCCGGGAGGCGTCGGCGTGCCCGCGCTCGGGCAGGTCCACCCGGACGCGGATCGGGTGCTCCAGGGCGCGCAGCGAGAACGGCCGCCCCTGGCCGGTGGTGTCGAAGAAGCCGGCGAAGGCGGGCCGGTCCAGCAGGGCCACCCGGTCGGCGAGGGCCGGTCCGGGGTCCGCGTGCGCCCCCTGCTGACGGGCCCGGGCGTCGAGCTCGCGCAGCATCGCCTGCTGCCCGGCGAGGTCGCGGCGCAGGGTGTCGAAGGCGGTGGGGAGCCCGTCGAGGAGCTCGCGCAGCTCGGGCACGGCCGGGAAGCGGTCGTACGCCGCCCGGAACGGCCCGAGGAGCTGGGCGAGAGCGGTCGCGGCGCGGCGTACGTCGATCCCGGGGACGTCCCCGACGAAGGCCTCGGCGAGCAGGGTGGCGGCCTCGTCGGGGTCGGTGGTGCCGCCGTAGAGGTCGAGGTCGTAGACGGAGGCGGGGTCGCCGACCCGGACCACGACGTCGAAGGCGGCGTCCGGCCCGAGCTGGGCCCCGGCCGCTCCGACGGCGACGACGGCGGCCTGGCCGGCGAGCGCCTGCAGCGAGAGCGACTCGACGACGGGCCGCACCAGCTGCCGGGTCTTGCCGGTGCCGGAGGGGCCGACGGCGAGCAGGGAGGTACCGAGCACGTCGGGGTCGAGGGCGAGCGAGGTGCCGCGGCGGGAGTACGGGTTGCGGACGCCGTCCTCGACGGTGCCGAGCAGCACCTGCCGGGCGAGCAGGTCGTGCCGGGCGGCCCGCACGGGCAGGTCCCGCGCCCCGGACGGGTGCACGCAGGCCCCGGCGCCCTTGTCGCGCACGGCGTCGGCGAAGGCCCGCAGGCGCGAGGGGTCGACGCGCACGGAGTCCCACGCCCGCCGGATCCGGGCGTAGTCCACGTCGTTCATCCGCCCACCCCCGGCCTCCGCCTCCAACCGCTCGGCAACCTCCCCCAGCCCGGCATCCCGCAACTGGGGCCACCGCGCGGGGTCGTCGGGGCCGCCCGTCTCGGGCCGGGCCGATTCGGCGGACTGCAGGGGCCGCACGGCCCGGCTGCGAAGCACCCGGCGGAGCAGCTCGGGCCACCGTCCGAGGCGCCCGAAGCCGACGACCAGGATTCCGATGACAATGCCGTACCAGACGTACGCGGCGACGACGGCGGCGTTGTTGTGGGCCCAGGAATCGGGCGTGAACATGTACAGCGGCCAGAGCCAGAACCCACCGAGGTAGCGGTTCACCAGCAGTGACCACAGCAACAGGCCGGCCAGCAAGGAGATCAGTGCCCCGCTGACCAGCTGGCGGGTGGGAGTCTCCTCGGGCTCCTCGGCGGCCCGCGGCACGTGCCCGTACGTCCATACGCCCGGCCCGTCCGAGGAGCGCGGGAAGCGCAGCCAGTCCCCGAGCGTCGGCCCGGCCGCCGGCGCGTGCGAGGGCTTCGGGGGGAGGCCGGAGGGCGGCGGAGCGGCCGGTCTCGGGACGTGCCCCGCCCGGGGCGGACGCGTCTCGTGCGTGCCTTCGGTGTCCATGAAACCCCTGCCCCCTGCCCGTGCCTGGCTTGCGTCGCTCAATGTAGTTGCCCGGCGCCAGCCATGGGCCCGTACCCGTGCTCCGATTCGCCGCGCCGTCCACAAGAGGGGCGCACGCGTCCTTCCTATGGCCGTCACGGACAAGGACACGCGGAGATCACTACCGAACGGAGCATGCAGGACCCCCTCTCCCGGGCCTAGCCTGCGGACAAAGAGACAAGTGCGTCCGAAAACACCCCCCAGGAGCCCTCTATGACCGCTGTCCCGCAGGAGCGCAAGATCGTCACCGCGATCCCCGGCCCCAAGTCGCAGGAGCTGCAGGCACGCCGCCTCCAGACGGTGGCCGGTGGCGTGGGCTCCGTACTGCCCGTCTTCACGGCCCGCGCGGGCGGCGGCATCATCGAGGACGTCGACGGCAACCGCCTGATCGACTTCGGCTCCGGCATCGCCGTGACCTCGGTCGGCGCCTCCGCCGAGGCCGTGGTGCGCCGCGCCTCCGCGCAGCTCGCCGACTTCACCCACACCTGTTTCATGGTCACGCCCTACGAGGGCTACGTCGAGGTCTGCGAGGCCCTCGCCGAGCTGACCCCGGGCAACCACGCCAAGAAGTCGGCCCTGTTCAACTCCGGCGCCGAGGCCGTCGAGAACGCCGTCAAGATCGCCCGTTCGTACACCAAGCGCCAGGCCGTCGTCGTCTTCGACCACGGCTACCACGGCCGTACGAACCTCACCATGGCGCTGACCGCGAAGAACATGCCGTACAAGCAGGGCTTCGGTCCGTTCGCCCCCGAGGTCTACCGCGTCCCGGTCGCCTACGGTTACCGCTGGCCCACCGGCGCCGAGAACTGCGGCCCCGAGGCCGCCGCCCAGGCGATCGACGCGATCACCAAGCAGATCGGCGCCGAGAACGTCGCCGCGATCATCATCGAGCCTGTCCTCGGCGAGGGCGGCTTCATCGAGCCGGCCAAGGGCTTCCTGCCCGCGATCGTGAAGTTCGCCAACGACAACGGCATCGTCTTCGTCGCCGACGAGATCCAGTCCGGCTTCTGCCGCACCGGCCAGTGGTTCGCGTGCGAGGACGAGGGCATCGTCCCGGACCTGATCACCACCGCCAAGGGCATCGCGGGCGGTCTGCCGCTCGCCGCCGTGACCGGCCGCGCCGAGATCATGGACGCGGCGCACGCGGGTGGCCTGGGTGGCACCTACGGCGGTAACCCGGTGGCCTGCGCCGGTGCGCTCGGCTCCATCGAGACCATGAAGGAGCTCGACCTCAACGCCGCGGCGAAGAAGATCGAGTCCGTCATGAAGGCCCGCCTGACGGCCATGCAGGAGAAGTACGACATCATCGGCGACATCCGCGGCCGCGGCGCCATGATCGCGATCGAGCTGGTCAAGGACCCGGTGTCCAAGACCCCGTTCCCGGAGGCGGCCGGCGCGCTCGCGAAGGCCTGCCACGCCGAGGGCCTGCTCGTCCTCACCTGTGGCACCTACGGCAACGTGCTCCGCTTCCTCCCGCCGATCGTCATCGGCGAGGACCTGCTGAACGAGGGCCTGGACCTCATCGAGGCCGCGTTCGCGGCCATCGGCACGGCCATCTGATCGAACGCATAGAACGTGCGCACGCTGCGACCGGTTACTACCGGCGGTAACGGGCGGACGCTGTGAAGAAGCTGTGGGGGGCCGATGGCGGGAGCGCGATCCTGCTGTCGGTCCCCCTTTCGCTGCCGTACGGTTTCTGCAGATGAGTGAGACACCCCGCTCCCGGGAAACCAGGGGCGACACCAGTACTGGGCTTCCCCAGCACCGTACTGGGCATGCGTTCGCGCACACTCCTCACCGATCGGACAGCCGTTCGCCCCAAACCCCCCGGGGCGCCCGGCAACACGATCCGGGCGGCCGTCCCGGAACCATCCCCCCTGTTCCGGGACGGCCGGCCACTCCTCTCCTGATCGCCGCGGTCTGCGGCCTCCTCTTCTCCCTGGTCACCTGGCAGGTGCTGGTCTCCGGCCCGCTGCTGACCCCGGACCACGCGTTGAGCCGCGCCCTCGTGCGCGCCGTCCCGGACTCCGTCACCGAGCGCCTCTCGGACCTCGGCAACATCCCGGTCGCCGTGCCCGTCCTCGTGCTGGCCATGGCCTACGCGGCACGCCGCGGGCGCGCGCTCGCCGCCGGGGCCGCGGGCCTGGCCATGGCCCTGGTGCCGGCCCTGGTGATCCCGTTCAAGGAGTGGACCGCCCGGCCGGGGCCGCTGGAGCCCTGGGCCGCCGGCTACTTCCCCTCGGGTCACACGGCCACCGCGGCCGTCGCCTACCTCGGCGCGGCCCTGCTCGTGCGCCCGTACACCCGCCGGGCATGGCCGGCGGCCGCCGCCCTGGTCCTCACGGGGGCGACGGCCGTCGGGCTGGTCCTGCGGGGGTGGCACTGGCCGCTGGACGTGCTGGCCAGCCTGCTGCTCTGCGCTCCCCTGCTGCTCGGCGTGGCATGGGCCGACCGGCTCGGCCGGGCCCGTCGGGCCGGCGGTCGGGCCGGTCGGCTCAGCCTCCGAAGTACGCGTCGAAGTTCCGGCTGAACTCCCAGCCCCCGAAGCGGTCCCAGTTGATCGACCAGGTCATCAGGCCGCGCAGCCCCGGCCAGGTGCCGTGGGTCTGGTAGCTCCCGCAGTCGGTCTTCTTCGTCAGGCAGTTCAGGGCCTTGTTGACCTCCGCGGGCGAGGTGTGGCCGTTGCCCGCGTTGGTCGTGGCCGGCAGGCCGATGGCGACCTGGTCCGGGCGCAGGGCCGGGAAGACCCGGGCGGTGTTCCCGGCGACCGGGAAGCCTGTGAGCAGCATGTCCGTCATGGCGATGTGGAAGTCGGCGCCGCCCATGGAGTGGTACTGGTTGTCGAGGCCCATAATCGGTCCCGAGTTGTAGTCCTGGACGTGGAGCAGGGTGAGGTCGTCGCGCAGGGCGTGGATGACCGGGAGGTACGCACCGGCGCGCGGGTCCTGGCCGCCCCAGGGCCCGGAGCCGTAGTACTGGTGGCCCAGCTGGACGAAGAAGGTCTCCGGCGCCATGGTCAGGACGAAGTCCGGGCCGTACCTGGCCTTCAGGGTCTTCACGGCCGAGATCAGGTTGACGACCACCGGGGTGGTCTGGGTCCGGAAGTCGGTGTCCCCGGTGGCCAGGGACAGGGAGTGGCCCTCGAAGTCGATGTCCAGGCCGTCGAGGCCGTACTCGTCGATGATCCGGCTGACGGAGGAGACGAAGGTGTCGCGGGCGGCCGTGCTCGCGAGCTGGACCTGGCCGTTCTGGCCGCCGATCGAGATCAGCACCTTCTTGCCGGCCGCCTGCTTGGCCTTGATGGCCGCCTTGAACTCGGCCGGGGATTCGACGTTCGGGCATTCCGCGACCGGGCAGAGCCGGAAGCGGATGTCGCCCGAGGTCACCGAAGTGGGTTCGCCGAAGGCGAGGTTGATGACGTCCCAGGAGGCGGGCACATCGGCCATCCGGACGTATCCGGAACCGTTGGCGAAGCTCGCGTGCAGGTAGCCGACCAGCGCGTGCGCGGGAAGGCCGCCGCCCCCGCCGCCGCCACTGCCGGGCGTGGTCGCGGAGGCGGGCGCGCTCTGCGGGGAGGCGCCCGCCGCGTTCACCGCGCTGACCCGGAAGGTGTACGTGGTGGCCGCGGCGAGCCCGGTCACGGCCGCCGAGGCGGAGGTGACGGAGAGGGGCGCCGCGCCGTCCCGGTGGACGGTGTACGAGGTGGCTCCGGGCACCGCCGACCAGGACAGCGCGACCGAGCTCGACGAGGTGGCGGAGGCCGTCAGGCCGGTGGGGGCGGCCGGGATCTGGGGCTGGCCGGGACCGCCGGGGTCCGGGCCGACCAGGGTGAGGTCGTCGGTGAAGTGGGCGGGCTGGCCGTACCAGCCGTGGGTGTGGACCGTCACCGAGGTCGTCGACGGTCCGGTGCGGAAGGTGGTGGTCAGCTGCTTCCACGCACCCGGTGACTGCGTCCAGGCCGACACGTCCGTGGTGCCGGTCCCGGTCGCGCCGAGGTAGACGTACGCGCCCTGCACCCAGGCGCCGAGCGTGTACGTCGAGTCGGGCCTGACGGTGACGCTCTGGGAGCAGCGGGCGTTGTCCTGTCCGGCCGGGGTGGCCCTCAGGGCGGAACTTCCGCCGTGGACGGGTGTGGTGACGGCGGCTCCGCTGCCGCCCGAGCAGCTCCAGCCGTCGAGGCCGGCCTCGAAGCCGCCGTTGCGCACGAGGTCGGCGTCGGCCGCCGCGGCGGGCGGTCCCGCGGCGAGGAAGCCGGCGACCGCGAGGGCGGCGGCCGTGAGGAAGGGTATGGCTCTGCGCACAACTGCCTCCGGTGCATGGGGGGATGGAGGGGGTCAGCGGCGCCCAAGATGGTCCAGACCAATACCCTTGTCAAGACTTCCGGCCTCCCTTCGTCAGCACGCGCGCGGCCGCCTCGTGCATCGCGAGCTCCAGCACGGCCGGGTCGGTGAGCGTCCCTTCGCCGTCCGGGAGCACCAGCCAGCGCACGCCGCCCGTCGCCCGGCCGGGATACGGGACCACGATCCAGGTCCCGCGCCCGGCCCCCCGTACACCCGTGCCGATCCACCGGGACGTCGTGCCCGCGGGCACGAAGAAGCCCAGCCGCGCGTCGCCGAAATCGGCGAGCACCGGGCCGGGCAGGTCGTTGAGCAGGCGGAGCACGTCGAAGGTGGGCCGCCCCAGCTCCGCGGGCAGGATCAGCACGTCCCAGCGCCGGCCGGCGGGCAGGAGGGCGACCCCGAGGGGGTCGCGCTCCCACTCCCGCCGGCAGGCGTCCGGATCCGGCGCCACCGATACCAGCCACTCCACTGCCGTCCTGGCCCCCGGGATCGCCATCGCCCGGCCTCCGTTCCCTGTAGGTGAGGGGTTCTCACCCGGAGAGAGCGGGGCGGGGCGCAGCTATGACGCGGGTTTCGTCACTCCATGGCAGTGAACCGGGTCACACGGTGACCCGCGCTCCGCGCCGGGGGCGCGGGTCGGTGGACCCCGCCGGGGGCGGCCCTCAGCTGTCGAAGCCGAGGCCGAACCGGTCCAGCGTCTTGAGCCACAGGTTCCGGTGTCCGCCGCGGGCGTCCGCGCGGGCCAGCGACCACTTGGTGAGCGCGATTCCGGTCCAGGCGAACGGCTCGGGCGGGAACGGCATCGGCTTGGACTTCACCATCTCCAGCTGCGTGCGCTCGGTGGAGAGGCCGTCCAGCAGGTCGAGCATCACGTCCGCGCCGAACCGGGTGGCACCGACCCCGAGGCCGGTGTAGCCGGCCGCGTAGGCCACCTTCCCCGAGTGCGCGGTGCCGAAGAAGGCGGAGAAGCGCGAGCAGGTGTCGATGGCGCCGCCCCAGGCGTGGCTGAACTTCAGCCCCTCCAGCTGCGGGAAGGCGGTGAAGAAGTGCTCCGCGAGCCTGAGGTAGGTCTCGGGGCGGTGGTCGTACTCGGAGTCGAGCTTCCCCCGGTAGGGGTAGATCGCGTCGTAGCCGCCCCACAGGATCCGGTTGTCGCGGGTGATCCGGAAGTAGTGGAACTGGTTGGCGCTGTCGCCGAGCCCCTGCCGCCTCTTCCAGCCGATCGCGGCCAGCTGGGCCTCGTCGAGCGGCTCGCTCATCAGCGCGTAGTCGTAGACCGGGACGGTGAACGGGCGGACCCGCCGGACCAGCGAGGGGAAGATGTTGGTACCGAGGGCGACCCGGCGCGCGAGGATGGTGCCGTAGGGGGTCGTGACGGTCATTCCGGCGCCGGCCGGGGCCAGTTTGAGGCCGCGGGTGTTCTCGTAGATCCGCACCCCCAGCTCCAGGCAGGCCCGCTTGAGGCCCCAGGCCAGCTTCGCCGGGTTGAGCATGGCGACGCCGTCGCGGTCCCAGAGGCCCGCGAGGAAGGTCGGGGAGTCGACCTCGGCGCGCACCGCGTCGCCGTCCAGCCATTCGGAGCCGTCGGCGAGGCCCAGGCGCAGCGCCTCGTCGTGCAGTTCGCGCAGCTCCTCGACCTGGTGCGGCTCGGTGGCCACGTCGATCTCGCCGGTCCGCTCGAAGTCGCAGTCGATGCCGTAGCGGGCGACGGCCTCCTCGATGGCGTCGAGGTTGCGGGCGCCCAGCTCCTCCAGCTTCGCCAGCTCGCCGGGCCAGCGGGCCAGCCCGTTGCTGAGGCCGTGGGTGAGGGAGGCGGCGCAGAATCCGCCGTTGCGGCCGGAGGCGGCCCAGCCCGCCTCCTTGCTCTCGATCAGTACGACGTCCCGTCCCGGGTCGCGCTCCTTGGCGAGCAGCGCGGTCCACAGCCCGCTGTAGCCGGCGCCGATGACCAGCAGGTCGCATCGCTCGTCGGAGGTCAGCGCCGGCTCTGCGGCGGGCTTGCCGGGGTCGTCCAGCCAGTACGAGACCGGCTTCGCTTCGGAAAGGGATTTCGCAACACTACGCATGGCGACTGGGGCCATGGCTTCCAACTCCCTACGGAACTGATGACGTGCTTTTCCGAACTACTTCGGTTGTGCCTTCTTGCGGCGGTTGCCGACCATCTGGCCGGCGAGGACCACCAGCACCGCGATGACGAACATCGCCGTACCGATGACGTTGATCTGCACGGGCGTACCGCGCTGGGCCGATCCCCACACGAACATGGGGAAGGTGACGGTGTTGCCCGAGTTGAAGTTGGTGATGATGAAGTCGTCGAAGGAGAGCGCGAAGGAGAGCAGCGCGCCCGCCGCGATACCGGGTGCCGCGATCGGCAGGGTGACCCGTACGAAGGTCTGCACCGGGCCGGCGTAGAGGTCGCGGGCGGCCTCCTCCAGCCGCGGGTCCATGGACAGGACACGCGCCTTGACGGCGGCGACGACGAAGCTGAGGCAGAACATGATGTGCGCGATCAGGATCGTCCAGAAGCCCAGCTGGATGCCCATGTTGAGGAAGAGCGCGAGCAGCGAGGCCGCCATCACGATCTCGGGCATGGCCATGGGCAGGAAGATCAGCGAATTGACCGCCCCGCGGGCCCGGAAGCGGTAGCGCACGAGGGCGAAGGCGATCGCGGTGCCCAGCGCGGTCGCGACGAGGGTGGACCAGAGCGCGATCTGGAGCGAGAGGGACAGGGAGCCGCACATGTCGGCGACCCCGCAGGGGTCCTTCCACGCGTCGAGGGAGAACTCCTGCCAGGCGTAGTTGAACCGCCCGGTGGGGTTGTTGAAGGAGAAGACGGTGACGACGACGTTCGGCAGGATCATGTACGCGAGCGTGCCGAGGCCCGCGATGACGACCAGGTTGCGCCGGAGCCAGGTGAGGGAATTGCGCATCAGACCAGGTCCTCCGTCCCCGCTCGGCGGATGTAGATGGTCACCATGATCAGCACGATGGCCATGAGAATGAAGGACAGCGCGGCCGCCGTCGGGTAGTCGAGGATCCGCAGGTACTGCGACTGGATGACGTTGCCGATCATCCGGGTGTCCGTGGACCCGAGCAGTTCGGCGTTGACGTAGTCGCCGCTCGCCGGGATGAAGGTGAGCAGGGTCCCGGAGACCACGCCCGGCATGGAGAGCGGGAAGGTCACCTTCCGGAAGACCGTGGCGGGGCGGGCGTACAGGTCCCCGGCCGCCTCGTGGAGGCGGGTGTCGATGCGCTCCAGCGAGGAGTACAGCGGCAGGATCATGAAGGGGAGGAAGTTGTAGGTCAGACCGCAGACCACCGCGAGCGGCGTGGCCAGCACCCGGTCCCCCTCGGTCATGCCGAGCCAGCTCGTGACGTCGAGGAAGCCGATGCTGTTGAGGACGGCGACCACCGGGCCGCCGTCGGCCAGGATCGTCTTCCAGGCCAGCGTGCGGATCAGGAAGCTGGTGAAGAACGGGGCGATGACCAGGACGAGGAGCAGGTTGCGCCAGCGGCCGGCCTTGAAGGCGATCAGGTAGGCCAGCGGGTAGCCCAGCAGCAGGCACAGCGCGGTCGCGGTGCCCGCGTAGAGCAGGGAGCGCAGGAACTGCGGGTAGTACTCGGTGAAGGCGTCCCAGTAGGTCCCGAAGTGCCAGGTGACCTGGAAGCCCTCTTCGAGGGAGCCGGTCTGCACCGAGGTGGAGGCCTGGTAGACCATCGGCAGCACGAAGAACACCAGCAGCCACAGGATGCCGGGGAGCAGCAGCCAGTACGGGATCAGCCGCTTGCGCAGGGACGCCTTGTGCACCGGGGGTTCGGTGGGGGCGGGCGCCTGGGGAGGCGGCGCCGTCTCCACGGCGGGGCCGGTCATGCGCCCTCCTCCACCGTCTCGATGCCCGCGTCGATGTCCTGGGCCGCGTCGAGACCGAAGGTGTGCTCCGGGTTCCAGTGCAGGACCACCTCGGCGCCCGGGACCAGGCGGGTGTCGCGCTCGATGTTCTGGACGTAGACCTCGAGCTCGGGGCAGACGGGGCTGTCGATGACGAACTGCGTGGAGACTCCGATGAAGGAGGAGGCGGCTATGCGCCCGGTGATCTTGTTCCGGCCCGTCGCGATGGCGTTCTCCTCCTCGGCCGGGACCAGGGACACCTTCTCCGGGCGCACACCGACCAGCAGCTTTCCGCCGGTCCGGGGCGTGGTCGAACATCGGGCGGCGGGCAGCCGGAGGGTGGTACCGGAGGCGGAGACGACGACCTCGGAGCCGGCGGAGTCCACCGATGCCTCGATGAGGTTCGAGGTGCCGAGGAAGTTGGCGACGAAGGTGGTGCCCGGGTTCTCGTACAGCTCGGCGGGGGCGCCCAGCTGCTCGACGCGGCCGCCGTTCATCACGGCGACCGTGTCGGCCATGGTCATGGCCTCCTCCTGGTCGTGCGTGACGTGCACGAAGGTGATGCCGACCTCGGTCTGGATCCGCTTGAGCTCCAGCTGCATCTGGCGGCGCAGCTTGAGGTCGAGGGCGCCGAGCGGCTCGTCGAGGAGCAGCACCTGCGGGTGGTTGATCAGGGCGCGGGCGACGGCGACGCGCTGCTGCTGGCCGCCGGAGAGCTGGTGCGGCTTGCGCTGGGCGAACTGGCCGAGCTGGACCAGCTCCAGCATGTCGTCGACCTGCTTCTTGACCGACTTGATGCCGCGGCGGCGCAGCCCGAAGGCGACGTTCTCGAAGATGCTCAGGTGCGGGAAGAGCGCGTAGCTCTGGAAGACCGTGTTGACCGGGCGCTTGTACGGCTGGAGGTCGGTGACCTCCCGGTCGCCGAGGTGGACCGTGCCGGTGGAGGGCTCCTCCAGGCCGGCGATCATGCGCAGGGTGGTGGTCTTCCCGCAGCCCGAGGCGCCGAGCAGGGCGAAGAAGGAGCCCTGGGGGATGGTGAGATCCAGCGGGTGCACGGCGGTGAAGGTCCCGTAGTGCTTGCTGATCCCGGAGAGGCGGACGTCGCCGCCCGCGGTCTTGTCAGTCATGGATGGTCCCGGGGTTGGGTGGGGCAAGGGGTCGAAGGCTCGGCGGAGCCGGCCGGGCAGCGCCGCCGCCGGAGTCGTCCGGCGGTCGGCGGCCCGGTCCGGCGGGTCGCCGCAAGGCGTGCGTCAGGCGCCGATGAGCTTGGCGAACTTCTCCTCGTACGCCGTCTCTTCCTCGCTGGTGAGGGAGCGGAAGGCGTGGGCCTTGGCGGCCATCGCCTTGTCCGGGACGATCAGGGGGTTGTCCGCGAGCGCGGGATCGATCTTGGCCAGCTCGTCCTTGACGCCCTCGACCGGGCAGACGTAGCTGATGTACGCGGCCAGCTGGGCCGCGATGGGCGGCTCGTAGTAGAAGTCGATGAGCTTCTCCGCGTTGGCCTTGTGCCGGGCCTTGGCGGGGACCAGGAGGTTGTCGCTGGAGGTGATGTACCCGGGGGCGGGAATGGCGTACTTGATGTCCGGGTTGCCGGCCTGGAGCTGGATGATGTCCCCGGCCCAGGCGAGGCAGGCGGCGAGGTCGCCCTTGTCGAGGTCGGAGGTGTAGTCGTTGCCGGTGAAGCGGCGGATCTGGTTCTTGTCCACGCCCTTCTGGAGCCGGCCGATCGCCTCGTCGAAGTCGGCGGTGGTGAAGGTCGCCGGGTCCTTGCCCTGGTCGAGCAGGGTCATGCCGACGGTGTCGCGCATCTCGGTGAGGAAGCCGACGCGGCCCTTGAGGGAGGGGTCGTCGAGCATCTGGGTGACGGAGTCGACCTTCTTGCCGCCCGTCGCCTTCTCGTTGTAGGCGATGACGGTGTCGATGCCGGTCCAGGGGTAGCTGTACGCCCGTCCCGGGTCCCAGTCGGGGGTGCGGAACTGCGGGATCAGGTTGGCGTAGGCGTGCGGGAGGTGCGAGGGATCCAGCTTCTGCGCCCAGCCGAGGCGGATGATGCGGGCGGCCAGCCAGTCGGTGACCACGATCAGGTCGCGGCCGGTGTCCTGGCCGGCCGCGAGCTGGGGGCGGATCTTGCCGAAGAACTCGACGTTGTCGTTGATGTCCTCGGTGTACTTGACCTTGATCCCGGTCCGCTTGGTGAACTCCTCCAGCGTGGGACGGCTCTTCTCGTCCTCGCTGGTGTCCATGTACTCGGTCCAGTTGGAGAAGTTGATCTCCTTCTCCCCGGCCGAGTGGTCGTCGGAGGCCACGGCCGCGTCGCCCTCGCGTTTGGCGGGCGGGATCCCGCACGCGGCGAGGGTGGACAGCCCGCCGAGGGTGAGCGCTCCGACTCCGGAGGCGCGCAGCAGCGAGCGGCGGGTGAGGGCGCCGCGCCCGCTGTCAAGGCTGCGCCGCATCGCGGCGAGTTGCGCCGCCGAGAGGCGGTCGGGCTCGAACTGCTCCATGCGCTGTGCCCTTTCGGGAGGTGTACCGCTGGTCAGGCGGTGGGCCCACGCGGCGATAGCCGCAGATGGTTACGGACGGTCCCCGAAGATCGTGCGGTGCCAGTCCTTCTCGGCGACCGCGGTGTTGTCGTACATCACGTGCTTGACCTGCGTGTACTCCTCGAAGGAGTAGGTCGACATGTCCTTTCCGAAGCCGCTGGCCTTGTAGCCCCCGTGGGGCATCTCGCTGATGATCGGAATGTGGTCGTTGACCCAGACGCAGCCCGCCTTGATCTCGCGGGTGGCCCGGTTCGCCCGGTAGAGGTCGCGGCTCCAGGCGGAGGCCGCGAGCCCGTAGGGGGTGTCGTTGGCCAGCTCGATCCCCTCGTCGTCGGTGTCGAAGGGCAGCACGACGAGGACCGGACCGAAGATCTCGGACTGGACCACCTCGCTGTCCTGGGCGGCGCCGGCGATGAGGGTGGGCCGGTAGTACGCGCCCCCGGCCAGGTCCCCGGCCGGGATCTCGCCGCCGGTGACGACGGTGGCGTAGCCGCGGGCGCGCTCGACGAACCCGGCGACCCGGTCGCGCTGGGCGTGCGAGACCAGCGGGCCGAGGTCGGTGGTGGGCGCGAAGGGGTCGCCGAGGCGGACGCTCTCCATCAGCTCGGCCACGCGGGCGACGAAGGCGTCGTGCAGGGGGCGCTGGACGTAGGCGCGGGTGGCGGCCGTGCAGTCCTGGCCGGCGTTGATGAGGGAGGCGGCGACGGCGCCGTGCGCGGCGGCCTCCAGGTCGGCGTCGTCGAAGACGAGGAAGGGGGCCTTGCCGCCGAGCTCCAGGTGGAGCCGCTTGACGGTGGCGGTGGCGATCTCGGCGACCCGCTTGCCGACGGCGGTGGAGCCGGTGAAGGAGGTCATCACCACGTCGGGGTGGCCCACCAGGTGCTCCCCGGCCTCCCGGCCGGCGCCGGTGACGATGTTGATCACGCCGTCCGGCAGGCCCGCGTCCTTGGCCGCCTGCGCGAACATCAGGGAGGTCAGCGGGGTGAGCTCGGCGGGCTTGAGGACGATGGTGTTGCCCGCGGCGATCGCCGGGAGGATCTTCCAGGCGGCCATCTGCAGCGGATAGTTCCAGGGTGCGATGGAGCCGACGACCCCGATGGCCTCGCGGCGTACGTACGAGGTGTGGTCGCCCGAGTACTCGGCGGCCGCCTGCCCCTGCAGGTGCCGGGCCGCGCCCGCGAAGAAGGCGGTGTTGTCGATGGTCCCCGGTACGTCGAACTCCGTGGACAGCTTGATCGGCTTGCCGCACTGGAGGGACTCGGCGTACGCAAAGTCCTCGGCCTGCTCGGCCAGTACGGCGGCCAGTCGGTGCAGGGCGTCCGAACGCTCGCCGGGGGTGGCGCCGGACCAGCCCGGGAAGGCCCTCCTGGCGGCGGCGACGGCGTCGTCGACGTCCGCGGTGCTCGCGAGCTCGTAGGTGAGGACCTCGTCGCCGGTCGCCGGGTCGACCACGGTGTGTGACCGACCGGAGGTGCCGGGCCTCAGCTGCCCGTCGATGTACTGCGCGCCGTCTGCGAAGCGGTCTTTGACCTGGAAGCGGTTGCCCATCACGCTCTCACGCTCTCCGTAGCTACAGTTCGAGCTACAGCTCGAATTGAGTGCCGATCCTGGCAGAGGTGGTGCCCTCGGCCAAGTGATTCCGTTGTTGCCTTTTGATTACGCGACGGAATCGGTCGACCATGTGTCGAGGCACACCGAAAAACCCGTACGAAGTGTCAGTGGCGACTGCCAGACTCGCGTGCATGGAGATGATCGACAATCTGATCAAGCAGGTCAGCCGTGGTGAGCGGGTGAAGTACCTGCCGTTCTGGGGGCACCGCCCGCGGCCGGACGGCAGTCTCGGCCCGAGCTGCCTCAGCCAGTGGTGGCCCTCCGCCTTCACTGTCGGTGACGTCCGTTATGCGACCGCGGAGCACTGGATGATGGCCGGCAAGGCCCGGCTGTTCGGCGACGCCGAGGCCGAGCGCGCCGCGCTGGAGGCCAGGAGCCCGGCCGAGGCGAAGAAGGTCGGGCGGCTCGTGCGCGACTTCGACAACGCGGTGTGGGAGCGGGAGCGCTTCGCCCTGGTGGTGGAGGGCAGCGTGCACAAGTTCGACTCCGACCCGGCACTGCGCGGGTACCTGCTGGGCACCGGGAACCGGGTGCTGGTGGAGGCGAGCCCGATGGACCGGATCTGGGGCATCGGGCTGGCGGCCGACGACGAGCGCGCCCTGGACCCGGCACGCTGGCGGGGGCTGAACCTGCTGGGCTTCGCCCTCATGGAGGCCCGCGCGCAGCTGCGCGACACCGGCGCGTGACCGGAGCGGCGCCGGGTCGCGGCCGAGCTCAGAAGTATTGCGTGGCGGGCAAGGGAGGCCGTGCCCTAACGTGATCCTCGTCCAGGTGCGCAGGCGAGACCTACTTCGAGTGTCGCGGGTTCGACCCCCGCCACCGGCTCCGGCCGGTGTAGCTCAGCAGGTAGAGCACCGCGTGGTTTCGCCGACGATGTTCTCCGGACACCTACGTCACGCACCTCCCGGTGCGCGGGCTGCGGCTCCTTCCTTCCAGAGAATCCAAGCCGCCGCCACCTTGATCTCGGGAGGCACGCGTGCGGGATGCCCGGTGCGCAGGCAACGGTTACTTCTTCCATTCAGCGGGTCGCGGGTTCGAGTCCCGCCCGGCTCCGGCCGGTAGCTCAGATGGTGAGAGCAGCTGACACAAGTCCGTCGCCGACTTCGGATCTCGGGCATCCCGCACGTCACGCCTCTCCCCAATCGCTTTGAATTCGGGGGGATTCACATGGCTCGTTTCAACCTGCGCCGGAGCCGGTCGGCATCCGCCGCGCCCACCTCACCCGTCCGCTCCACCGGACCCGCCCGCACCCACCAGGGCGGCTCGGGCCATCTGCGCGACGCGCGCTCCGAGCTGTTCCTGCTCGCCGTCGCCAACTTCGTGACGCAGCAGACCGCGTACGAGAGCGGCGAGGCACGCGACGACCGCTTCTCGGCGCTCGTGCGCACCCTCGCCGTCGAGGATCCCGTGTGGACGGCCGGACTGCTGGGCTGGCTGCGCGGGGACGCGAACATGCGGACCGCCTCGCTCGTCGGCGCCGCCGAGTACGTGAAGGCCCGGCTCGACGCGGGCGCCACCGACGGGCCTTCGAACCGCCAGGTCGTGGACTGCGTCCTGCAGCGCGCGGACGAGCCCGGTGAGCTGCTGGCCTACTGGACGGCGACGTACGGGCGGAGCGTGCCCAAGCCCGTCAAGCGCGGTATCGCCGACGCCGTGCGCCGGCTCTACTCCGGCACCTCGCTGCTGAAGTACGACACCGACTCCAGGGCCTTCCGCTTCGGTGACGTCCTCAACCTCGTCCACGCCTCCCCCGACCCGGCCAAGCCCTGGCAGGGCGAGCTGTTCCGCCACGCCCTCGACCGCAGGCACCATCCGGAGAGCGCGCAGATCCCGGCGGGCAACCGCACCCTCGCGGCCCACCGGGCGCTGATGGAGCTGCCGGTGGAGCAGCGGCGTGCCGTGGTCACCGCCCCGGACGCAGCGGAGCGGCTCGCGGAGGCGGGCATGACCTGGGAGGCGCTGGCCGGTTGGCTGCAGGGACCGATGGACGCGACCGCCTGGGAGGCGGTCATTCCGTCCATGGGTGCGATGGCGCTGCTGCGCAACCTGCGCAACTTCGACCAGGCCGGGGTCTCGGACGCGGTGGCCGCGCAGGTCGCGGCGAAGATCTCCGACCCGGAGGTCGTCGCCCGGTCCCGGCAGTTCCCCTTCCGCTACCTGGCCGCCTATCAGCACGCACCCTCGCTGCGCTGGGCGTACCCGCTGGAGCAGGCGCTCGGCCACTCGCTGGCCAACGTACCGGCGCTGCCCGGCCGGACGCTGGTCCTCGTCGACCGGTCCGGGTCGATGTGGTCCCCGCTGTCGGACCGCTCCCGGCTCAACCGGGCGGACGCCGCGGCCGTTTTCGGTGCGGCGCTGGCGCTGCGGGCCGAGCAGGCCGACCTGGTGCAGTTCGGTACGACCAGCCAGGCGGTCCAGTGCCTGCGGGGCGAGTCGGTGCTGAAGGTGCTGGAGCGGTTCGGTGATCTCGGGGGGACCTACACGGCCAAGGCCGTGAAGAAGCACTACCGGGGCCACGACCGGGTGCTGATCGTCACCGACGAGCAGGCCGCCGCGTACGGCTACGGCGGGGATCCGACGGCCGAGGTGCCGTCCACGGTCCCGGTGTACACCTGGAACCTGGCCGGCTACCGGGTGGGGCACGCACCCTCCGGCGGAGCGAACCGGCACACCTTCGGCGGGCTCACCGACAGCGCCTTCCGGATGGTGTCCCTGATCGAGGCCGGCCGCGACGCCGACTGGCCGTGGGCGTCCTGAGACGGCCCGGTCAGATCTTCTCGCGCACCCGGGAGTTGTCGTAGGGGCTGTCGTAGGGCGAGTCGTCGACCGAGCCCCGGTCCATGAAACCGGCGAACATGACCGCGATCATCAGGGCGCCCAGCACGATGCCGATCGCGCCCAGAATGATGCCGGCGAGCGCCATCCCGCCGTTGTCGGCCTCGCCGCGGCTCGCCTTGCCGCGGCCGAGGACGCCGAGGACGACCGCCGTGATCCCGAGCGCGATCGCTATGAAGCTGGTGATGCAGCCGACGACGGCGACGATGCCGAAGACGAGCGCGGCGATGCCGAGGCCGTTGCTGCGCTGCGCCCCGTAGGGCGGGTAGGAACCGTGGCCCGGATGTCCCGGGTATCCCGGGTACCCGGATTGAGCGGGATATCCGGGGTAACCCGCGTCCCCCGGGTACCCGTAGCCGGGCTGGGCCGGATACCCGTACGCGGGTGTCGCGGGCGGCCCGGTCATCGGTATCGGGGGCTGGGTTGCTGCCGGGGCCCGGTCCGGGGCGGGCGGGAGGAGCTGGTGGCCCGGCATCCCGGCGAGCGTGGGCTGGTCGTGCACGGACGGCGGGCCCGACACGCCCGGCGCGCCGTGCTCCCCCCGCGCCTTGCCCAGCTCGACCGCCGGCCGCTCCGGCGGCGCCCACGGGTCTCGCGGCTCGGGACTGCTGTCGGTCATACGGCGCCCCCCTCTCGTACAGCCATGCTAAGCGCTGCCACCGACAGTCACGGGCGTGCCTACGATGAATCCCGACCTGCCCGCACCCGCGTCCTCCCGGAGGCACTCCCCATGACCGACCTGCACCCCTTCATCGCGGGGCTGCCCAAGGCCGAACTCCACGTCCACCACGTCGGCTCGGCATCCCCGCGCATCGTGGCCGAGCTCGCCTCCCGGCACCCCGACTCGAAGGTCCCCACGGATCCCGAGGCCCTCGCCGACTACTTCACCTTCACCGACTTCGCGCACTTCATCGAGGTCTACCTGTCGGTGGTCGACCTGGTCCGCACCCCGGACGACGTCCGCACCCTCACCTTCGAAGTCGCCCGCGACATGGCCCGGCAGAACATCCGCTACGCCGAGCTGACCATCACCCCGTACTCCTCCACCCGCCGCGGCATCGACGAGAAGGCCTTCATGGAGGCCATCGAGGACGCCCGCAGGGCCGCCGAGGCCGAACTCGGCGTCATCCTGCGCTGGTGCTTCGACATTCCGGGCGAGGCCGGCCTGGAGGCCGCGGCCGAGACCGCCCGGCTCGCCGTCGACCACCGCCCCGAGGGCCTGGTCTCCTTCGGCCTCGGCGGCCCCGAGATCGGCGTCCCGCGCCCGCAGTTCAAGCCGTACTTCGACGCGGCCCGCGCCGCCGGCCTGCGCAGCGTCCCGCACGCCGGCGAGACCACCGGCCCGGAGACGATCTGGGACGCCATCCGCGAGCTGGGCGCCGAGCGCATCGGCCACGGCACCAGCGCCACCCAGGACCCGGAGCTGCTCGCGTACCTCGCCGAGCACCGGATCGCGCTGGAGGTCTGCCCGACCTCCAACATCGCCACCCGCGCGGTGACCGACCTCGACCGGCACCCGGTGAAGGAGATGGTCGCCGCGGGCGTCCTCGTCACCATCAACAGCGACGACCCGCCGATGTTCGGTTCCGACCTCAACAACGAGTACGCGGTGGCCGCCCGCCTCCTCGACCTCGACGAGCTCGGGCTCGCGCAGCTCGCCAAGAACGCCGTCGAGGCCTCCTTCCTGGACCCGGCCGGCAAGGCGAAGCTGAGCGCGGAGATCGACACGTACACCGCCGAATGGCTCGCGCGCTGACCCCTCCCCGGCAACTGCGCCCCTGAGAATGGGGACATGAGCACTCTGACTGCCGTCGGCCACCGCGGCGACCCCTACCGCGTCCGTGAGAACACCCTGGCCTCGATCCGCTCCGCCTTCGCGCGCGGGGCGGACGCCGTCGAGATCGACGTACGGCTGACCCGTGACGGGGTGCCGGTCCTGCTGCACGACGAGACGCTCCAGCGGCTGTGGGGCCATGACGTACGCCTCGACGACGTCGCGGCTCCACAGCTGCGGGAGCTGACGCAGGGCGGGGTGCCCACGCTGCGCGACGCACTGATGGCCGCGGGGGCGGGCCTGCTGATGCTCGACCTCCCGGGCGCCACGCCCGAGGCGGTACGGACCGTCGTCGGCCAGGTCCGTGAATGCGGGGCGCGCGAGCGGACGTCCTACTGCGCCGGCCCCGACACGATGCTGGCGGTGCGCGCCGCCGATCCGGGCGCGGAGATCGCGCTGACCTGGACCACGCTGAACCCGCCGCGGCGCGCGCTGATCGATGCCGTGGCGCCGCGCTGGCTCAACTACCGCTTCGGGCTGGTGGACCGGGAGCTGGTGGACGCGCTCCACCGGGACGGCCTGCTGGTGTCGGCCTGGACCGCGGACACCCGGCGGACGGTGAAGGCACTCGTCGCGGCCGGGGTCGACTCGATCACCACGAACCGGCTGGACGTGCTGACGGCGGTACGGGCCGGGCTCGGGCGGTGATACGGGTCCTCGGGGAGCACATCCGGCGCGCGGATCCCCGCTGGCAGGACCTCGGGCTGATGCTGTTGGTGCAGGTGGCGACGACGATCCCGTTCGTCGTGCCGCGGGGGCCGGGCGACTCGCCGGCCACCGGGGCGGCGTACCTGCTGACCATGCTGATCAACGTGCCGCTGGTCTGGCGCCGGCGGGCTCCGGTGTGGGTGATGTTCGCCGTGATCGCGGCCGGTTCGGTCTACCGGCTGTCGCTGGACGGTCCCGGGCAGCCCCTGCCGTACGCGCCGCTGATCGCCGTCTACACGATCTCGCTGCTCTGCCCGCCGCGGGTGCGCCTCGTGATGGGGGCGGTCGTGGTGGTGGCCATCGTGGGCTCCGTGGCGCTGAACACCACGACGGCCAGGGAGCTGCTGTTCTCGCTGTTCGTCTTCGGGGCGGCGTTCGCGCTGGGCCGGCTGCAGGCCACCCGGCAGGCGTACACGGCGGCCGTCGAGGACCGGGCGGCGCAGCTGGAGCGCGCGAACCGGATCGAGGCGGAGCAGGCGGCGGCGCGCGAACGGGCGCGGATAGCGCGGGAGATGCACGACATCCTCTCGCACGCGGTCAGCATCATGATCGTGCAGGCCGAGGCGGGTCCGGTGGCGGTGCGCAGGGCACCGGCTCGGGCCGAGGCGGCCTTCGAGGCGATCGCCGAGACCGGGCGGGACGCGATGGCGCAGCTGCGCACGATGCTGGGTGTGCTCCGGACCGAGGAGGCGGGGGCTCCGCGAGCACCGCAGCCCGGAATCGGGGCGCTGCCGGCGCTCCTGGACCGGGTGCGGGCGAGCGGGCTGCGGGTGTCGTACGAGCGCTCGGGCGAGGTGCGCGAGCTGCCGGCGGCGCTGGAGGCGACGGTGCACCGGGTGGTGCAGGAGGCGCTGACGAACGTGGTGAAGCACGCCGGGGCCTCGGCGGTGGACGTACGGCTGGAGTACGGGCCGGGGGCGCTCACGGTGACGGTGACGGACAACGGCCGGGGACCCGGTGAGGGGTCGGGAGGGCACGGTCTGATCGGGATCCGCGAGCGGGCGGCGGCGCACGGCGGGACGGCGCGGACCGGTCCGGGCCCGGACGGCCGGGGCTTCTCGGTGCGGGTGGTCCTTGTAGCCTCGCCGCAGGAGGTGGGGAGTTGACGATCCGTGTGGTGGTGGCCGACGACCAGGAGCTGGTGCGCAGCGGGTTCGCGATGATCCTGGACGTCCAGGAGGACATCGAGGTCGTGGCGGAGGTGGGGGACGGCCGGGCCGCGGTGGAGGCGGTGGACCGGCTCGCTCCGGACGTGGCGCTGCTGGACATCCGGATGCCGGAGCTGGACGGGATCGAGGCGTGCCGGGCGATCTCGGCACGGAGCGCGTGCCGGACGGTGATGCTGACGACCTTCGACTCGGACGAGTACGTGTACGAGTCGCTGCACGCGGGGGCGAGCGGGTTCCTGCTGAAGGACGTGCGGCGGGACGATCTGGTGCACGCGGTACGGGTGGTGGCGGCGGGCGAGTCCCTGCTGGCGCCGTCGGTGGCGCGCAGGCTGATCGAGGAGTACACGACGGTGACGGGGGCTGCGGCGCGGGCCGAGCTGCCGGCGGGCCGGCTGGACGTACTGACGGCGCGGGAGCGGGAGACGCTGCTGCATCTGGGGCGGGGGCTGTCGAACGCGGAGATCGCGGCGGCGCTGGTGGTGAGCGAGCACACGGTGAAGTCGCATGTGGGGAACGTGCTGGCCAAGCTGGGTCTGCGGGACCGGATCCAGGCGGTGATCTGCGCGTACGAGACGGGCCTGATCGCGGCGGGTACTCCCGCTGGGGAGTGAGGCGACGGCGTGTCGCATCCCTCGCGCCGGTGAGTTGTCGTACCGGTGAAGACCCCTCTCGCTGGTGATCCGCAACTACCTCTGCGACCAGGAGCATTGAGGTCATCGGGGCACACGGCCCCGGTTCTCGCAGGGGGAGCACCTCAACCATGAACGCAACGACACGCGCACTGATCGCCACGGCCCTGGTGCTGGGGATCGCCTCCGGTCCTGCCGTCGCGCATGCCGCGCACGCTCCGGCCGCCACGGGTGCGGCCCCGGCGCCGGCTTCCTCGGGCGCGGCCGCGCCGGTGTTCTCGACGCCGCCGAACGCGGCGGCGCTGGAGAAGGCGATCGCCGGGCTCGGCGCCGGGCACAGGGACGCGACGGCCGCGCTGGTCCGCGTGGGCGGTACGAGCGGCAGCTGGCAGGGGCACTCCGGGGTGGCCGATGTCCGGACGGGGCGGGAGGCACTGGAGCGGGCGCGGTTCCGGGCGGGGTCGGTGACCAAGACCTTCACTGCGGCAGTGGTGCTCCAGCTCGCCGCCGAGGGGCGGGTGGAGCTGGACCGCCCGGTGCAGGAGTACCTGCCGGGCCTGCTGCCGGGGACCTTCCGGCCCGTCACCGTGCGGCAGCTGCTGAACTACACGAGCGGTATCCGCCCGGCCGACGGTCCGGGTGACACCTTCGAGGACGCCTATGCCCACCGGTTCGACCGGGACGACCCGCGGGCTCTGATCGCCAACGCGGTCGCCAAGGGGCCCGAGTTCGACCCGGGGACCCGGCAGCACTACCTCAACATCGACTACACGATCCTGGGCGTACTCATCGAGAAGGTGACGGGCAGCTCCTACGAACAGGCCCTGACCACCCGGATATTCAAGCCGCTGGGACTGCGCGACACCTCGCTTCCGCGCCCTGCGCAGACGCGGATACCGGGACCGCACCACCGCGGCTACCAGGCGGTGACCCGGGCCGACGGCACCCGGGAGCTGGTGGACGTGACGGAGTGGAATTCCTGGTCCAACTGGGCCGCCGGGGACCTGATATCGACCACTGCGGACCTGGAGCGATTCACCGTGGCCCTGTTCAGCGGGCGGCTGGTGCCGAGGGCGCAGCTGGAGGAGATGTTCACGGTGCCCGAGGTGAAGGACTTCGAGAGCGGGGAGGACGCGGCGCAGACGGCGGGGCTGAAGCGGCTGGTCCTGCCGGACGGCACGGTGACCTACGGCAAGACGGGCTCGCGCCACGGCTACAGCACCGTCATCGGCGGCACCCGCGACCTGTCGCGCACCCTCGTCCATTCGGTCAACTCCGTGGACGCCAAGGGGCAGGACACGAACCGAGTGGCCTTCGACATCGTGATGGCGGCGTTCAGCCGGTAGCGGGCCGGCCACCGGCCGCGGCCTCGGCCAGGGCCCCGACTCCGGTCCCGGCCTCGCGGTCCGGCCGGGGCGGCTCCGGCATGGCCTCCAGGCGCTTGATCATGCGATGGAGCACCAGCAGGGGGATCACTCCGAAGACCCCGAACGCCATGTCGATGACGCTCCACCAGAAGGGGATGCCGCGGATCGGGCCGCAGATCAGGGCCAGCGGTATCACTCCGGCGCAGGCGATCATGCCGGCCTCGACGATCCAGATGTTGCGGACCGGGTCGCGGTGGACCCCGTAGAAGAAGACGGCGATGACCAGGTGGGCGAAGGCGAGCCAGTCGGTTCCGTAAAGGAGGAAGGGGTAGTCGGCATCGGCCCGGTCCAGCCCGTCACCCACGCGCCGCAGCCACTCGTTGTCGATCAGCGCATTGGCCCAGCGGAGCTCACTGACCAGAGGGAAGGCCGTGAGGCCGCTGAGCACAAGGCAGATGAGGAACAGGGTCAACCAGGCACGGATCCGCCGCTGGAGGGCGCTTCTCTCGCTCATGACAGGAAGCCTACGCCTGTTTCTGAACGCGTTCAGCCAAAATGCTGAACATGTTCAGTTCGTGGGAGTCGCCGGTCAGAGTCCGACGATCGCGTTCCAGCGCCTGGCGAGGGACCGGCGCTCGGCCGAGGAGATGTCCCTGGCCACGACCAGCCTCTTGCGCATGTCCTCGTCGGGGAAGATCAGCGGGTTCTCGGCCAGTTCGGCGGTTTCCCTGTCGTCGGAGCCGGCCAGGACCTCCCGGGCGGCAGGGACCGGGCAGACGTAGTTGACGGAGGCGGCGAGCGAGGCCGCCACCTCCGGGTCGTAGTAGTAGTCGATGAGGGCCTCGGCGTTGGCCTTGTGCCGGGCCAGGTTGGGGACGAGCAGGCTCTCCGCCCAGAGCTCGGCCCCCTCCTCGGGGACGACGAACTCGATGTCGGGGTTGTCGGCCCGGAGCTGGATGGCGTCACCGGAGTAGGCCTGACAGGCGAGGACATCGCCCTTGCTCAGATCGGAGGTGTAGTCGTTGCCGGTGAACCGGCGGATGTGCTTCTTCTTCACCATGTTCTCGACCTGGTCGCACATCCGGTGGAAGTCGGACTCGGTCCAGCGGGTGACGTCCACGCCGTTGCCCTGCATCAGCAGGGCGAAGGACTCGTCGAGGCCCGAGAAGAGGGTGACCTTGCCCGCCAGGTCCGGTTGCCACAGGTCCTTGACCGACCTGATCTCCCGGCCCAGGGCCCGGCGGTTGTAGGCGACACCGGTGATCCCCGACTGCCAGGGGACGGTGTGCAGCCGCCCCTCGTCGAAGGCGGGAGAGCGCAGTTGCGGGTCCAGATGCCTGGTCACATTGGGCTGGGCCGACCGGTCCAGCTTCTGGGCCCAGCCCAGGTGGACGAAGCGGGCCGCCATCCAGTCACTGACCACGATCAGGTCGTGGCCGGTCTCCTGGCGGTTCATCAGGGCCGGGCTGACCTTGCCGAAGAACTCGTCGTTGTCGTTGATCTCCTCGGTGTACCGGACCTCGATGCCCGTCAGTTCCGAGAAGGCCTCCAGTGTCGGGCGGCGCTCCTCGTCCTCCTCGTCGGTGTCGATGTAGAGCGGCCAGTTGGAGAAGGCGACGCTCCGGTCCCGCTCGGAGCGGTCCGGGCCCTCGCGCCGCCCCTCGGGGACGTACGCGGCGGGCACACCGCAGCCGGAGAGGGCGGCCGACAGGCCCGCGGCACCGAGGCCGTACAGCGCAGAACGGCGGGAGAAGGCGAGTTCAGGCATGGGCACAGCCTCGGGGAACGCGGAAGGGCGGGCAATAGACATGTTGTCTACTGCCCGCCCCGTCAACGCTGTGCTGTGATCGATGCGGCCGATCAGCCGTCGAGCGAGGTCATCACGTGCTTGATGCGCGTGTAGTCCTCGAAGCCGTAGGCGGAGAGGTCCTTGCCGTAGCCGGACTTCTTGAAGCCACCGTGCGGCATCTCGGCGACGAGCGGGATGTGGGTGTTGATCCACACGCAGCCGAAGTCGAGGTTCCTGGACATCCGCATCGCGCGGCCGTGGTCCTTGGTCCACACCGAGGAGGCGAGGGCGAACTCGACGCCGTTCGCGTACTCCAGGGCCTGGTCCTCGTTCGTGAAGGACTGGACGGTGATGACGGGGCCGAAGACCTCGTTCTGGATGATCTCGTCGTCCTGCTTGAGGCCGGAGACCACGGTCGGGGCGTAGAAGTAGCCCTTCTCGCCGACCTGGTGGCCACCCGCCTCGACCTTGGCGTGGGCGGGGAGGCGCTCGATGAAGCCCGCGACCTGCTTCAGCTGGTTCGGGTTGTTCAGCGGGCCGTACAGCACGTCCTCGTCGTCCGGCTGGCCGGTCTTGGTGTCGGCGGCGGCCTTGGCGAGCGCAGACACGAACTCGTCGTGAATCGACTCGTGCACGAGCACACGGGTCGCGGCGGTGCAGTCCTGGCCGGCGTTGAAGTAACCGGCGACCGCGATGTCCTCGACGGCCTTGGGGATGTCGGCGTCCTCGAAGACCACGACCGGGGCCTTGCCACCGAGCTCCAGGTGGACGCGCTTGACGTCCTTGGAGGCGCTCTCGGCGACCTGCATGCCCGCGCGCACCGAGCCGGTGATGGAGGCCATCGCCGGGGTGGAGTGCTCGACCATGGCCTTGCCGGTCTCCCGGTCGCCGCAGATGACGTTGAAGACGCCCTTGGGCAGCACCGAGTCGATGATCTCCGCCATCAGCACGGTGGAGGCCGGGGTGGTGTCCGAGGGCTTGAGCACGACGGTGTTGCCCGCCGCGATGGCCGGGGCGAACTTCCACACGGCCATCATCATCGGGTAGTTCCACGGCGCGACCTGGGCACAGACGCCTACCGGCTCACGGCGGATGATCGAGGTCATCCCCTCCATGTACTCGCCGGCCGAGCGGCCCTCCAGGAGCCGTGCGGCACCCGCGAAGAAGCGGATCTGGTCCACCATCGGCGGCAGCTCCTCGCTGGCCGTCAGGGCCAGCGGCTTGCCGGTGTTCTCCGACTCGGCGGCGACGAGCTCGTCCGCGCGCGCCTCGAAGGCGTCCGCGATCTTCAGCAGCGCCTTCTGGCGCTCCGAGGGGGTGGTGTCGCGCCAGCCCGGGAAGGCGGCCGCGGCGGCGGCCATGGCGGCATCGACATCGGCCTGGCCCGAGAGCGGGGCGGTGGCGTACACCTCGCCGGTGGCCGGGTTGACCACCTCGGTGGTCCGCCCGTCGGCGGCGTCCTTGAACTCCCCGCCGATGTAGTTGCGCAGACGACGCAGTTCGGTGGTCACTACAGCCACACTCCTGATCACATGTCCAACGATTGAGACGATTACCAAGCCTAGCCTCTCGGCAGAGGCTTTCGACAGACCCGAAGGCCACCAACTACGAAATCAGTGAGATCTGAGTCGTCAAACAACGGATTTCATTGATTCCGCCTTGCGGAACAGACGACCCTCGTGCACAGTGAGGTCGTGGTCAGTCGAAGCGCAGATTCCAGGAACAGACAACCGTCCCCTTCGGTCGATGCTGTGTCCCTGGCGATCATCGAGCAACTGCAGGAGGACGGTCGCCGTCCCTATGCATCGATCGGCAAGGCCGTCGGCCTGTCCGAAGCAGCCGTGCGCCAGCGGGTGCAGAAGCTGCTCGACCAGGGCGTCATGCAGATCGTCGCCGTCACCGACCCGCTCACCGTGGGCCTGCGACGCCAGGCCATGGTCGGCATCAACGTCGAGGGCGACCTCGACCCGGTGGCCGATGCGCTGACCGCCATGGCCGAGTGCGAGTACGTGGTGATGACCGCCGGGTCGTTCGACCTGATGGTGGAGATCGTCTGCGAGGACGACGACCACCTGCTCGAAACGATCAACAAGAAGATCCGCACGCTCCCCGGCGTGCGATCAACCGAAAGCTTCGTTTACCTGAAGCTGAAGAAGCAGACCTACATGTGGGGAACCCGATAACCGTGAGCCAGGACCTCTCCAAGACCGCGTACGACCACCTGTGGATGCACTTCACCCGCATGTCGTCCTACGAGAACTCCCCCGTCCCCACCATCGTCCGGGGCGAGGGCACTTACATCTGGGACGACAAGGGCAAGCGCTACCTCGACGGTCTCGCCGGACTGTTCGTGGTCAACGCCGGTCACGGCCGCAAGGAACTGGCCGAGGTCGCCTACAAGCAGGCCCAGGAACTCGCGTTCTTCCCCATCTGGTCGTACGCCCACCCCAAGGCCGTCGAGCTCGCCGAGCGCCTCGCCCACTACGCCCCGGGCGACCTGAACAAGGTCTTCTTCACCACCGGTGGCGGTGAGGCCGTGGAGACCGCCTGGAAGCTCGCCAAGCAGTACTTCAAGCTGCAGGGCAAGCACACCAAGTACAAGGTCATCTCGCGTGCGGTCGCCTACCACGGCACTCCGCAGGGCGCCCTGTCCATCACGGGCCTGCCGGCCCTCAAGGCCCCCTTCGAGCCGCTGGTCCCCGGCGCGCACAAGGTGCCGAACACCAACATCTACCGCGCCCCGATCTTCGGCGACGACCCGGAGGCCTACGGCCGCTGGTGCGCCGACCAGATCGAGCAGGAGATCCTCTTCGAGGGTGCCGACACCGTCGCCGCCGTCTTCCTGGAGCCGGTGCAGAACGCCGGTGGCTGCTTCCCGCCGCCGCCCGGGTACTTCCAGCGGGTCCGCGAGATCTGCGACGAGTACGACGTCCTGCTCGTCTCCGACGAGACGATCTGTGCGTTCGGCCGCCTCGGCACGATGTTCGCCTGTGACAAGTTCGACTACGTCCCGGACATGATCACTTGCGCCAAGGGCATGACCTCGGGCTACTCCCCGATCGGTGCCTGCATCATCTCCGACCGCCTCGCGGAGCCGTTCTACAAGGGCGAGAACACCTTCCTGCACGGCTACACCTTCGGCGGCCACCCGGTCTCCTCGGCGGTCGCGCTGGCCAACCTCGACATCTTCGACAAGGAAGGCCTCAATCAGCACGTGCTGAACAACGAGGACGCCTTCCGCTCGACGCTGGAGAAGCTGCACGACCTGCCGATCGTCGGCGACGTCCGCGGCAACGGCTACTTCTACGGCATCGAGCTCGTCAAGGACAAGGTCACGAAGGAGTCCTTCACGGACGAGGAGACGGAGCGCGTGCTCTACGGCTTCCTCTCCAAGGCGCTCTTCGAGAACGGCCTGTACTGCCGGGCCGACGACCGCGGTGACCCGGTCATCCAGCTCGCGCCGCCGCTGATCGCCGACCAGGGCACCTTCGACGAGATCGAAGGCATCCTGCGCTCGGTGCTCACCGAGGCATGGACCAAGCTGTAACCGGTCGCTGAGCCGTCCGAGCCGCAGTAGTCCGACCACACGGCCCGGATCCCCCGTTCGAGTGAGAACGCGGGGGTCCGGGCCGTGTGCTGTCACCATCCAAGCGGTTCATCTCTTTACATCTCAGTGCGGCGCCAGTGACTTCATCCGGTTCCGCTTCGTTCCCTCGGACGGAGGTGTACGCCATGGTGGCTCCACCGGACATTGCCCCGCCTGACAATGACGTCCTGTGGGCTCGGTCCCTTCACTACTCCCACGACAGCTCCCCCGCCCTCGTCGAGGTCTCCGTCGCGGTCCGCCAGGGCGAGATCCTCGCCCTGACCGGCCCCCGCGGCAGCGGCAAGACCACGCTGCTCCGCTGCCTGTCCGGGCAGCTGCGACCCCAGCAGGGCGAGGTCTGGTTCAACAGCGTCCCCGTGCACACCATGGGCAGGCTCATCCGTGAACGGCTGCGCCGCGACCGGTTCGGCTGGATCGGCCCCGAGCCCCAGCTGCTGCCCGAGCTGAAGGTCTGGGAGAACGCGGCCCTGCCGCTGCTGCTCGCCGGGGCCTCCCACCGCAGCGCCCGCAACGCCGCCTGCGAATGGCTGGACCGCCTCGACATCGGCGGCTTCGCCCGCAAGCGCCCCGGCGCGCTGAGCCGCGCCGAGTCCCAGCGCGTCGCCCTCGCCCGGGCCCTGGTCAACGAGCCCGCGGTGATCTTCGCCGACGAGCCCACGGCCCCGCTGCACCGCACCGAGCGGGCCCTGCTGCTCCGTGCGCTGACCACCGCGGCCCGCTCCCACGACATCACCGTGCTGCTGGCCACCCACGACGAGGCCACCGCGGCCGTCGCGGACCGCCGGATCGGCCTGCTGGACGGCCGCCTCGCGGGTGCGGCGGCCGCCGTCTCCCCCGTCGCCGACACCACGGAGGACCAGGCCGCGTGCTCGCTCTCCGCCTAGCCCGTGGTTCCCGGCCCCTCGTCCAGCTGCGGCGGCTCCTCGTCGCCGCCGCCTCGGCCGGGACGGGCTTCCTGCTGCTCTACGTACTCGCCGGGGCCGTGGCCCAGCCCGCCGGATCGTTCCCTCGCCTGCTGTGGGCCCTGATCCCGCTGGCCGTCACCGTCCACTTCGCCGTCGTCGTGGCCCGGGCCGACCCCGCGACCCAGCCCCGCGAGGGACTGGACGCCGCCGGGCTGGGACCCGTTCGGCTCATGCTGGTCGCCGCCGTCTCGACCGCCGTCGCCTGTGCCCTCGGCGCCGCCCTGGCCCTCGCCGCCTTCCTCCACCTGCGCGGGGATCTGGCCGGGCTGCCGTTCGACGGGGCCGGGGCGAAGCTGCTCCACGCCGACCAGCCGCTGCCCGTGGCGGGCGCCCTCACCCTGCTGGTCCTGATCCCGCTGACCGCCTCGGCCGCCACCGCCCTCGCACTGCGCCCGCACCCGCCGCTGGCCCCGCAGACCGGACTGCCCTGGGGCATCGCACTGACCGCATGCGGGCTCGCGGTCCTGGCCTACGCCGGCCGGGGCGGCGCCGGGATGCTCCTCGGCTGGTCGCTGACCGCGGTCGGGCTCGCCCTCGCCGGACCGGGGCTCGCCTACGCCTGCGGGAGCCTGGTCCAGGCCGTGCGCCCGGGCGCGCTCCGGCTGCTCGCCGGGCGGATCCTCCAGGAGGAGGCCCCCCGGATCGGCCCGCCGCTGGGCGTGCTGTGCTCGGTGATCGCGGGGGCCCTGACCGCCCTCGCCCTGCGCGACCGGGGCGGCCTGCCCGTCCCGCTGGGCCCGCTGACCTGGCCGACCGCCGCCCTGGTGACCCTGTGCGCCGCCGCGACCCTTCTCACATCCGTGGTGGAGGCCCGCCGGAGCCGGGAACCCGCACGCACGGCCCTGCTCGACCTCGGCGCCCCCTCCAACGTCCTTCGCACGGCCGCGAGTCTGCGGGCCACGGCGCTCCTGGCCGTGTGCGCGACCCTCAGCTGGGGTGTGGCGCAGCTGACGTCGCTGGCACTGACCCGCTGAGCCGGGCAGCCCTTAGGGTGGGCCGAATGGTCAACCCAGACATCGAGATCGAGACGCTCGCCGAATTCGACCAGGTCGTGGCACGCGGCTCGCTCAGCGGCTACCGGATCCAGTCCGTCAACCTCATGGAGCGGACCTTCGCGCTGCTGGCCGCCGACACCTCGGCGGCCGTGTTCCTGGGCTGCCCGATGGAGCCCGACGCGGCGGTGAAGGTCCGCGCCGACGGCGCGCTGGTCTTCCCGCCCGTGCCGGACCTGCCGTTCGACCCGTACCGGGGCCTGCTCTACACGCCCGAGGAGCTCTTCACCGGGCTGCCCGACGGGTACGGGGTCACCCCGGACGCCGAGGCCTACGCCTGGTTCCAGGAGACGAAGTCCGACGGCGACGTCTTCGCCTCGATGCTCCGCTCCGTCCACGACGACGCCATCTCCGACGCCCTCGACGAGCACCTCGCCGGTGTCCGGGTCGTCGGTGTGATGGGCGGCCACGCCATGGCCCGAGGCGGTACGGACTACCGCGGCGCGGCTGAGCTGGGCCGGGCGCTGACCCGGTCCGGGCTGACGGTGGCCACCGGCGGTGGCCCGGGTGCGATGGAGGCCGCGAACCTGGGCGCCTACCTGGCCCCGGCCCCGGACGAGGCCCTCGCCGAGGCCCTGGAACTGCTGTCCAAGGCCCCTTCCTTCGCTCCGTCGGTGTCCGAGTGGGCGCGCGCGGCCTTCGCCGTGCGCGAGCGCTTCCCCGCCGGCGGGGACTCGGTGGGCATTCCGACCTGGTTCTACGGGCACGAGCCGCCGAACGCCTTCGCGGGCCACATAGCGAAGTACTTCGCGAACGCCACCCGCGAGGACGGGCTGCTGGCCCGCTCCAACGCGGGCGTGGTCTTCCTGCCCGGCGCGGCGGGCACCGTCCAGGAGATCTTCGACAACGGGACGCCGAACTACTACGAATCCCGGGGCGAGCCGGCACCGATGATCCTGGTCGGCCGCACCCACTGGACCGAGCACCTTCCGGCCTGGCCCCTGCTCCGGGCCCTGGCGCGCGGCCGTGCGATGGAGTCGCGCATCGCGCTCGTCGACTCGGTGGACGAGGTCCCGGACGTCCTCGCGTCAATGAGCTGAGTTCCGGAAGCAACTTCCCGGCCCGTTCTGACGTCTGGCAGAGGTACCGCAAAACCTGCCAGACGTGAACGGAGCCCTTGGTGCTCATAGGCCTGCTGACCGCTGTCGCGGCGTCCATCTGCTACGGCACGGGGTCCGTGCTGCAAGCCGTCGGCTCGCGCCGTGCCGCACGCATGTCCCCCACCGCCGCCGGGGTGACCGCCCACGGCGGCCCCAACCTGTCGTCCACCGCGAAGGCGGCGATGACCTGGGAATTCATCGTCGGCACGATCCTGGACTTCGTGGGCTTCGGACTCGGTGCCCTGGCCGCCCGCCTGCTGCCCCTCTTCCTCTCCCAGACGGTGATCAGCGCCAACCTGGTGATCACGGCCGTGCTGAGCGTGAAGATGCTGGGCATCCGGCTGAGCCGCAAGGAATGGACCTCGATCGGTGTCGTCTGCACCGCGCTGGTGCTGCTCGCGACGGCCGCCGGTCACGAGGGCGGCCACCACGCGCCGATGTCCACGCACTGGTGGCTGCTGGGGATCACCCTGCTGCTGATGGTGGGCGGCACGGTGGCCGTACGCCTCCTCGGCGGCGGGGCCGCGATCCTGGCGGGCCTGCTGTCGGGCCTGGGCTTCGGCGCGCTCGGCGTCGGCGTCCGGATCCTCAACGGCGTGGACCCGTTCGACCCGGTCGCCTTCCTGACCGACCCGGCCCTCTACGCCATCCTGGTGGCGGGCGTCGGAGGCATGTACCTGCACACGGTCGCCCTGCAGATCGGCTCGGTGAACGGCGCCACGGCGGCCCTGGTCGTCGGCGAGACGGTCCTCCCGGGCGCGATCGGCGTCCTGTGGCTCGGCGACGCCTCCCGCCCGGGCCTGGCCTGGCTCGCGGTTCTCGGCTTCGTCCTGGCCGTCGCCGGAGCGGTGGCCGTCGCCTGGTACGGCAAGCACGATGCGGCCGAGGAGGAGAGCGCGGACCCGGTGCCGCAGCCGGTCGGCTGACCCACCGGCCGGCCGGGCCCACTCACCCGGTCGGCCGCCCCCGGTGGTGGCGCGGCAGCAGCTGCCGCTTGCTGGACCGGGGGAGAGAGTGAGGGTTCATGAAGCCCACGACCGATCGGTTGGACACACCGCGCGCGGCCGGAATGGCCGGAATCGCCTTCGCCCTGCTGCTCGCGGCGGCGATCGTCCTGATGCGGATCGCCGTCCCGTCGGGCGACGCCAGCACGCCCATCGCCCAGGACCGGCGCTGGGCGGTCCAAGTGGCACTGGAGATCGTGCCCTTCGCGGGGATCTTCTTCCTCTGGTTCATGGGCGCCCTGCGCGCGCACACGGGCGCGGCCGAGGACCGGTTCGTCGCCACCGTGTTCCTGGGCAGCGGATTCATCTTCGTGGCCACCCTGTTCGCCGCCGCCGCGGCGGCGGGCACGGTGCTGGCCGAGGAGACGCCCTCCGATTTCGGCCGCCACTACGCCTACACCCTCCTCGCGACGTACGCCATGCGGATGGCGGCCGTCTTCGTCCTCGCGACCTCGACCATCGGGCGGATGCTCGGCGTCTTCCCCCGGCCGCTCGCCCTGCTGGGCACCGTCGTTGGTCTGCTCCTGCTCGTGATCGGTTCCGGAGTGCCCTGGTCCGAGCTGCTGTTCCCGGCCTGGGCGCTGACCGTCAGCCTGTATGTCCTGCGGGTCCGGCGCGGCACCGCCCGAAGGACCCCTCCGGACCGCACCGACCCGCCCTGACCTGGTGATCCTTTCTCCGGCAGGCGCCCTCCGGGTGCCGCGTGCATGCTGGTGGGAAGGGGAGGACCCGGGGGTTCCGGGGGGTGACGGGGATGGACAGCCGAGGGAAAGGCAGAACCGTCATGAGGCTTGTCGTCGACCTCAACCGCTGCCAGGGATACGCGCAGTGCGCTTTCCTCGCACCCGATGTCTTCGCCATGCACGGCGACGAGTCGCTGCTGTACAACCCGGACGCCGATCCCGAGCAGCGCGAGAACGTCCTGCGTGCCGTGGCCGCCTGTCCGGTCCAGGCCATCCTCCTGGAGATCACGGACGAGGACATGGCGAACATGGCTGCCCGGGATGCCGTGGCCGGAGCCGGATCTCGTTCGGGAGGCCCTCGGTGACCGGTGCAGCAACACACGACGGATCCCTGGAACACCTCAAGCGCGAGGGCCGCATCGTCATCGTCGGCGCTTCGCTCGCGGGGCTGCGGGCCGCCGAGACGATGCGCGAGAAGGGCTTCGCCGGTTCGCTCACGATGATCGGCGACGAACCGTACGAGCCGTACGACCGGCCCCCGCTGTCCAAGCAGGTCCTGCTGGGCAACGCGGTCGCCGACCACACGGCGCTCCCCCGCCGCCGGACGATCGACGCCGACTGGCGCCTCGGAGTCCCGGCCACGGGCCTGGACATGGCCGCGCGCCGGGTCCGGCTCGGCAACGGCGACGAGGTCGAGTACGACCGGCTGCTGATCGCCACCGGCGTGCGCGCCCGGCCCTGGCCCAATCCGGAGGAGGGCGCCCTCAAGGGTGTCTTCGTGCTGCGCACCCGCGACGACGGTGAAGGCCTGCAGCGCGCCCTTGCCGCCGGCCCCGGCCGGGTGCTGGTCATCGGCGCCGGGTTCACCGGGTCCGAGATCGCCTCCGCCTGCCGGGAGCGCGGCCTGGACGTCACCGTCGCCGAACGGGGCGAGGCGCCGCTGGTCGGCGCGCTGGGCGGAGTCATCGGCCAGGTGGCTGCCGAGATGCACAAGGAGAACGGCGTCGACCTGCGCACCGGGGTCATGGTGACCTCGCTGGAGGGCGATCCCTCCGGGCGGGTCCGCGCCGCCCACCTCTCCGACGGGTCCACCGTGGAGGCGGAGGTGGTGGTCGTCTCGCTGGGCGCGCAGCGCAACACCGAGTGGCTCTCCGGCTCCGGGCTGGGCGCGGGTCCCCGGGGCATCGCCTGCGACGCGGGCTGCAGGGCCTTCGACATCCGGGGCATCGTCACCGACGACATCTACGTGGCGGGGGACGTGGCACGTTCCCCGCACGCCCTGTTCGGCTACCAGTTCCTGTCGCTGGAGCACTGGGGCAATGCCGTCGCACAGGCCGACACCGCCGCGCACAACATGCTCAGCGAGAGTGCCGACCGCCGCCCCCACCTGTGGGTTCCGGCGTTCTGGTCCTCCCAGTTCGGCGTGAACATCAAGTCGGTCGGAGTGCCGCCGATGGGGACCGAGATCCTCATCACGCAGGGCTCGCTCGCCGAGCGCCGGTTCGCGGCCGCGTACGGATACCAGGGGCGCCTGATCGCCGCCGTCACCTTCGACAACTGCCGGTGGCTGCCGTTCTACGAGCAGCAGATCGAGGCCACCGCGCCGTTCCCCCCGCCGTTCTCCACGGTGGACCGCAGGCCCGAGGGGAACAAGGCGGTACCGGCCGACTTCCCCGACCCGTCGGTCCCCACCCACGGGCCGACCATCACGCTGAGCGGCTATTCGCCGGCCGACCGGAAGATGACCTTCACTCCCGGAAGATGACCTTCGCCCCCGCGCACCACTGGCCGCGCCGCGACCGCACCGGGCGCTCCCCCGAGGATCACGAGGACCTGTCATGACACAAGCCCTGCTGCGGGAGATCATCGACTACGCGAACCGTGCGAATCCGTACCCCCTGTACGAGGAACTCCGCAAGACACCGGTCTCCCACGACGGGGACGGCCCGTACGTCATCAGCACGTACTACGAGATCCACAGCCTCCTGCACGACCCGCGGATCAGCTCCGACGCCAAGAACCTGAAGGCGACCGGGGACGACCCGCTCGGGGAGCAGCCCGACGAGGAGGGGGCGACCCTGCCCCCGTCCTTCCTCAAGCTCGACCCGCCCGACCACGACCGCCTGCGGCGGATGACGAACCGTCCGTTCGGCCCGCCGCACGCCCCCCACCGGGTGCACGACATGCGCGACGAACTCGGCGGCCTCGTCTCCGGGCTCATCGACGGCATCGTGGAGACCGGACAGCTGGACCGGATCGACCTGGTCGACCAGTTCGCGTACCCCTTCCCGGTCACGGTCATCTGCCGGCTGCTCGGCATCCCCCGGGAGGACGAGCCCCGCTTCCACGTGTGGGCGGAGACCCTGGCCGCCAGCCTGGACCCCGACCCGGACGCGGACCCCACGAAGCACGGCCAGGGTGCGATGGACGCCCGCATGGAGCTGGGCATGTACCTGGCCGGGCTGATCGAGGAGCGCCGCAAGAAGCCGGGCGACGACATGCTGTCCCAGCTGGCGACGGCGGACGGCCCGGACGGCGCGATGACCACCATGGAGGCGCTCAGCACCTCCGCGCTGCTGCTGATCGCGGGCCACGAGACCACGGTCAACCTGATCACCAACGGCATGCTGACCCTGCTGCGCCACCCGGACGTACTCGAGCGGCTGCGCGGGGACGCGGACCTGGCGGTCCCGATCGTCGAGGAACTGCTGCGCTACGAGCCGCCCGTGCAGCTGCTGCCCCAGCGCACCACCCTCTCGGACATCGAGGTCGCCGGGGTGACCATCCCCCAGGGCGCGTCCCTGTGGCTGATGCTGGCCTCCGGGAACCGCGACCCGAAGCGCTTCGAGGACCCCGACCGCTTCGACCCCGACCGCAAGGACATCCAGCACCTCGGCCTCGGCAGCGGCATCCACAGCTGCTTCGGCGCTCCGCTGGCCCGGCAGGAGGCCCAGCTGGCGCTGAGCGAGCTGGCCCGCCGGCTGGAGAACCCGCGACTGCTGGAGGATCCGCCCCAGTACCGCCAGAACGCGGTCCTGCGCGGCCCCCGCCACCTGCCGATCGCCTGCGACGGCATCCGTCCCTAGCTAGGGAGTGTCTTGCCGATCAGGCCGGGCCCGATCGACCTGATACCCCCTGGACACCGTCCGGCGGCAGGACGACCACCTCGGCGGGGGTGAAGGTCACCGCGACCCGGTCCCCCACGGCCGGCGCCCCCGCCAGGCCGCACTCGGCCTCCAGCACCGGCCCCGCCTCCGGCCGCAGCAGCAGCGCGACGTGGGTGCCGCGGAAGGTGCGGGAGACCACCTCGCACCGCAGACCCGCGGCGCACAGCACGACCCCCGCCGGGCGGATCAGCAGCCGCTGCTCCCCTTCGGGGGATCCGGCCGGTACCGGGACCCGGCCCCACGCGGTGGCGGCCCCGGTGCCCGAGACCACCGCCGGGATCACGTTCTCGAAGCCGAGGAAGCGCGCCACGAATTCCGACGCGGGCCGCTGCCACACCTCCAGCGGGGTCCCGGCCTGCGCGATCCGGCCGTCCCGCATCACCACCACCCGGTCGGCCAGGGCGAAGGCCTCGCCCTGGTCGTGGGTGACGGCCAGTACCGTCGTGCCCAGCCGGGAGAACAGCCCCCGCAGCTCGACCACCAGCCGCTCCCGCAGGCCCCGGTCCAGCTGCCCGAGCGGTTCGTCCAGCATCAGCAGCCGCGGCGACGGCGCCAGCGCCCGGGCCAGCGCCACCCGCTGCTGCTCGCCGCCCGACAGGGAGGCGACCGCCCTGCTCTCGGCCCCGGGGAGCCCGACCAGTTCCAGCAGTTGAGTGACCCGGTCCGCGCACGAGGCCCGCCCGGCGCCCCGCATCCGCAGCCCGAAGGAGACGTTCGCGCCGACGTCGCGGTGCGGGAAGAGCTGGTGGTCCTGGAACATCAGGCCCACGCCGCGCCGGTGCACCGGTACGCCGGCCTGGTCGGCCCCGCCCAGCAACACCCGGCCCCCGGAAACCTGCTGGAGCCCGGCGACGACCCGCAGCAGCGTGGACTTGCCGCTTCCGCTGGGTCCCAGCACGCAGACGATCTCGTGCTCGGCGACCGCGAGGTCCACGCGGTCGAGGGCGTACGCGGCCTCCCGCTCACCGAAGCGGACCGACACGCCTTCCAGCTGAAGCAGTGTCATCAGAACTCTCCGGAGGTCTTGTCGGGTCGCAGTCGCTCCAGCAGCAGCAGGGACACCGCGCACACCAGCATCAGAATCGTGCTCAGGGCCATCGCCTGCCCGTAGTTCAGCTCGCCGGCCCGCCCCAGCAGCCGCGCCACGGCAACCGGCAGCGTCGGCCGGTCCGCCCGCGCGATGAACACGGTCGCGCCGAACTCCCCCAGTGACACCGCGAAGGCGAAACCGGCCGCGATCAGCAGCGCCCGCCGCACCAGCGGCAGGTCCACCTCCCGCCAGGCCCGCAGCGGCGACGCGCCGAGCACCGCGGCGGCCTCCCGCAGCCGCCCGTCCACCGCGCGCAGCACCGGCAGCATGGTCCGTACGACGAAGGGCACGCCCACGAGCGCCTGCGCCAGCGGGACCAGGATCCACGAGGTCCGCAGGTCCAGCGGCGGCTCGTCCAGGGTGATCAGGAAGCCGAAGCCCACCGTCACCGCGGACACCCCGAGCGGGAGCATCAGCAGCGCGTCGAAACCGCGTACGAAGCGGCCCCCGCGCCGGGTCAGTGCCGCGGCCGCGAGCCCCCCGATGAACAGGGCGATCGCGGTGGCGGCGAGGGCGTACTGCAGGGAGTTCCAGATCGCCTCCAGCGGCGCCACCAGGAAGGTCCCGCCACCGGCGCCCGCGTCCTGCAGCGCCCGGTAGAAGCCGAGGCCGTAACCCCCGGGAGCGTCGAAGGACCGTTCGACCAGCACGCCCAGCGGCAGCACGATCAGCAGTGCCACGGTCAGCAGTACGCCGCCCAGCACGGTGCGCTGCGCCCAGCCGTGCGGCCGGTGTGTCGTACGGCCCGGATCGACCAGCCGCAGCGCGGTCTCGCGCCTGCGCACCGTCCAGGCGTGCACGGCGAGGATCGCGCCGATCGCGGCGAACTGCACCATCGTCAGCACGGCGGCCGTCGGCAGGTCCAGGAGCTGCGCGGTCTGCCGGTAGACCTCCACCTCCAGGGTGGAGTAGGCGGGCCCGCCGAGGATCAGTACGACGCCGAAGGAGCTGAAGGTGAACAGGAACACCATCAGCGAGGCGGCGGCCACCGCCGGGGCCAGTGCGGGCAGTGTCACCCGCCGCCAGGCGGTGAACCGCCCGGCGCCCAGCACCCGGGCGGCCTCCTCCTGGCGCGGATCCAGCTGGGCCCACAGCCCGCCGACCGTGCGGACGACGACGGCGTAGTTGAAGAAGACGTGCGCGAGCAGGATCGCCCAGACGGTGGTGTCGAGCCGGACGCCCAGCAGTTCGTCCGTCAGCCCGCCCCGCCCCAACAGTGCGAGGAAGGCGGTCCCGACCACCACGGTCGGCAGCACGAAGGGAACGGTCACCACGGCCCGCAGCAGCTGTTTGCCCGGGAACTCGAAGCGCGCGAACACATAGGCCGCGGGGAGCGCGATCACCAGGGTGAGCAGGGTGGAGGCGAATGCCTGCCAGGTGGTGAACCACAGCACGTCCGCGATGTCGGGCCGGCTCAGCACCTCCGCGAACCGGCCGAACTGCCACCCCTCGTCCGTCTTGAGCCCGCGCCCGACGATCGCGGCGACGGGATAGGCGAAGAACAGCCCGAAGAAGGCGAGGGGGACGGCCATCAGGCCGAGCCGCACGGCTGTCGTCCGCGCCCCCTCGCGGGGGCCGGGGCCCGGCGCGGCGCCCCCCGACGCCGCGCCCGGCTCCTTGGTACCGCTTACTTCACGACGAGCGCGGTCCATGCCTTGACCCACTGCTCACGGTTCTTGGCGATGGTCTCCGGAGCCACGTTCTCCGGCTTCTCGATGACCACGCCGTGCTTGGTGAACAGCTCCGGCAGGACGGCGTCCTTGGTCACCGGGTTCACGAACATCTGGAGCGGCATGTCCTCCTGGAACTTCTTGCTGACCAGGAAGTCCACGAGGGCCTTGCCGCCCTCCTCGTTCTTGGCGCCCTTCAGCAGACCGGCGAACTCGATCTGCCGGAAGCAGGTGCCGGTGGAGACGCCCGTGGGGGCCTCGGCCGGCTGCGGCTCGCCGTACAGGACCTCGACCGGCGGGCTGGAGGCGTAGGAGACGACCAGCGGGCGGTCGCCCTTGGCCTTCTTGCCGCCCGCGGAGCCGGAGAAGCGCTCGTTGTAGGCCTGCTCCCAGCCGTCGACGACCTCGACGCCGTTGGCCTTCAGCTTGCTCCAGTAGTCCTTCCAGCCCTCCTCGCCGTACTTGCCGACGGAGGCGAGCAGGAAGCCGAGGCCGGGCGAGGAGGTCGCGGCGTTCTCGGTGACCAGCAGGTTCTTGTACTCCGGCTTGATCAGGTCGTCCAGCGTCTGCGGCGGGGCGATCTTCTTCTCGGCGAAGTAGGCCTTGTCGTAGTTGACGCAGATGTCACCGGAGTCGATCGGGGTGACCCGGTGCTCCTTGTCGAGGACGTACTCGGGCTTCACCCCGGCCAGACCCTTGGCCTCGTACGGCGTGAAGATGCCGTTGTCGAGGGCGCGCGAGAGCAGGGTGTTGTCCACACCGAAGAAGACGTCGCCGCGCGGGGAGCCCTTGGTGAGGATCTCCTGGTTCAGCGCCGTGCCCGCGTCCCCGGACTTCAGCACCTTGACCGTGTAGCCGCTCTGCTGCTCGAACTCCTTGAGGACCGTGTCGGTCACGTTGAAGGAGTCGTGGGCGACGAGGGTGACGGACTTGGACTTCGGGGCGTCGCTCGCGCCCGCAGGCTTGTCCTTGGCGTCGCCACCGCCGCAGGCGCTGAGCGTGGTGACGCCCAGCGCGGCCGCGAGCGCGGCGCCCGCGATCTTCTTGGTGGTGCTCATTGGTGAATTCCTCCTGGGATGTCCAGGAGAAGACGCGGCCCTGCCCGGCGCCTGTATGAGCGGACGCCGGGCAGGGCGCAACAGCAAGAGTGGTGACCGAACTTCCTACCCCGAATGACCGGGGCGAGGTTCAGAGGGTCTGCGGATGACGGATACCGCACTCTCAGCGCTGTGGCGCTCCCCTGTCGGAATATGAAATTGGTTCGGCCACAGGGTACCCCGTGGCCGAATCGCTTCGAACAGAAGCGGAATCTAGCGCTCCGAGGCGGCCAGCTGGCCGCACGCGCCGTCGATCTCCTGGCCCCGGGTGTCCCGTACGGTCACGGGCACACCGTGTCGGGCGATGGCCTCCACGAATGCCTTCTCGTCCTCGGGCCGCGAGGCGGTCCACTTGGAGCCCGGCGTCGGGTTCAGCGGGATCAGGTTGACGTGCACGCGCTTGCCCTTGAGCAGCTTGCCCAGGAGGTCACCGCGCCAGGCCTGGTCGTTGATGTCACGGATCAGGGCGTACTCGATCGAGATCCGGCGGCCGGACTTCTCTGCGTACTCCCAGGCCGCGCCGAGCACCTCGCGGACGTTCCAGCGGGTGTTGACGGGGACGAGGGTGTCGCGCAGTTCGTCGTCGGGCGCGTGCAGCGAGACGGCCAGCCGGCACTTGAAGCCCTCGTCGGCGAAGCGCAGCATGGCCGGGACCAGACCGACGGTGGAGACGGTGATACCGCGCTGCGACAGGCCCAGGCCGTCGGGCTCCGGGTCGGTGAGCCGGCGGATGGCGCCGACCACGCGGTTGTAGTTGGCCAGGGGCTCGCCCATGCCCATGAAGACGATGTTCGACAGGCGCGCCGGGCCGCCGGGGACCTCGCCGTCGCGCAGCGAGCGCATGCCGTCGACGATCTGGTGCACGATCTCGGCGGTGGAGAGGTTGCGGTCGAGGCCCGCCTGGCCGGTGGCGCAGAACGGGCAGTTCATGCCGCAGCCGGCCTGCGAGGAGATGCACATCGTGACCCGGTCGGGGTAGCGCATCAGCACGGACTCGACGAGCGTGCCGTCGTGCAGCTTCCACAGGGTCTTGCGCGTGGTGTCGTCGTCGCACGAGATGTGCCGGATGACGCTCATCAGGTCCGGCAGCAGCTCCTGCTGGAGCTTCTCCCGCGAGCCCGCCGGGATGTCGGTCCACTCGGCCGGGTCGTGCGCGTACCGGGCGAAGTAGTGCTGGGAGAGCTGCTTGGCCCGGAACGGCTTCTCGCCGATCGCGGCGACCGCCTCGCGGCGCTCGGCCGGGGTCATGTCGGCGAGGTGCCGGGGCGGCTTCTTGGCCCCGCGGGGGGCGACGAAGGTGAGCTCTCCCGGAACGGGGCGGGCCATGGCAGGTACTCCTTGTAAGACGAAAGGCGCGCCGCAGAAGCAGCGCGCCTTCCAAGAGTAACCGCCCGGCGTCCTGCGACGCCTTTTCGCAGGTCAGCCGGTGCCCACGAAGGCCGCCAGCAGCAGCCACACCACCGGAGCGGTCGGCAGCAGGGAGTCCAGCCGGTCCATGATGCCGCCGTGTCCCGGCAGCAGGGTGCCCATGTCCTTGATGCCCAGGTCCCTCTTGATCATCGACTCGCCCAGGTCGCCCAGGGTGGCGCTGACCGCGACCGCGAGGCCGAGCAGCAGGCCCTGCCACCAGGAGCCGCCGTCGATCAGGAACTCCATGCACAGCGCGCCGGCCGCCATCGCGAAGGCCACCGCGCCGAACAGCCCCTCGCGGGTCTTGCCGGGGCTGATGCGCGGCGCGAGCTTGTTCTTGCCGAAGCGCCAGCCGACCGCGTAGGCCCCGGTGTCGCTGACCACGGTCAGGAGCAGGAAGGTGATCACACGCTGGGGACCGTCGTCGGCGGTGAGCAGCATCGCGACGAACGTGGCCAGGAAGGGCACGTAGAACGCCGCGAAGGCGCCCGCCGTGACGTCCTTGAGGTAGTCCTCGGGCGGTTCGGTCATCCGCCACACCAGGACGGCCAGCACGGTCAGGGCCATGGCGACCCAGGCGCCCTCGGCCCCCCGGACGTATCCGGCGATGACCATGGCGGCGCCGCCGACCGCGAGCGGGACCAGCGGGGCCTTGATGCCCTTCTGCTCCTGCAGCCGGGAGGTGAGCTCCCAGAGTCCGACGACGACCGCGACGACGATGACGCCGACGAAGACGGCCTTGACGATCAGCAGCGAGGCGAAGATCACCGCGCCGAGACCGACGCCGACCCCTATGGCGGCGCGCAGGTCCCTCCCCGCGCGCTTCTTCGGCGGCGGGGGTGAGGAGTCCTGCGGACGCTCGGCATGCGGAGGCGGGGGGCTGGGCATGGGCTCCTGCGGCGGCGTATCGGCGCGGAAGAGGGGGCCGCCGTCGGCGGCGACCCCCCGATCGCGTGCTTCCCGGTCGTCGAAGTCACGGCCGGCGGCATCGGGCACGATGGGCATGGGCCGAGTGTGCGGGCCCGCCTGCGCATCGTATGCGGGACCCGCCGGAACCGGCTCCGGCTGCCAGGAAGAGTCGTTCATCAGACTTCGAGGAGCTCGGCTTCCTTGTGCTTGAGGAGCTCGTCCACCTGCGCGACGTACTTCGCGGTGGTGTCGTCGAGCTCCTTCTCCGCGCGGCGCACCTCGTCCTCGCCGGCCTCCTTGTCCTTGACCAGCTTGTCAAGGGCGTCCTTGGCCTTGCGGCGGACGGCGCGGAGCGAGATCTTCGAGTCCTCGGCCTTGGTGCGCGCGACCTTGATGTACTCCTTGCGGCGGTCCTGCGTCAGCTCGGGGAAGGTCACCCGGATGATGCTGCCGTCGTTGCTCGGGTTGACACCGAGGTCGGAGTCGCGGATGGCCTGCTCGATGTTGCGCAGGGCGCTCTTGTCGAACGGGGTCACGATCGCCATGCGCGGCTCGGGCACCGAGAAGGAGGCGAGCTGGTTGATGGGCGTGATGGCGCCGTAGTACTCCGCCACGATCTTGTTGAACATCGCCGGGTGCGCACGGCCGGTGCGAATCGCGGCGAAGTCTTCCTTGGCGACGACGACGGCCTTTTCCATCTTCTCCTCGGCCTCGAGGAGGATCTCTTCGGTCACCACGTGCTCCTGCATGTCAGAAATGGATGGTTCAGGCGGGCGGGCGGGCCCGGCGGGCCCGGACAGGGGCTCGCTCGGTCCGGCTGCGGACTGCTCAGGCCCGGGTTTCCTGGTCGCTCACGAGCGTGCCGATCTTCTCACCCTTGACGGCGCGGGCGATATTGCCCTCGGCAAGCAGCTCGAACACCAGGATCGGCAGCTTGTTGTCGCGGCAGAGCGTGATCGCGGTGGCATCGGCGACCTTGAGGTCGCGGGAGAGGACCTCGCTGTACTCAAGCGCGTCGAACTTCACCGCGTCCGGGTTCTTCTTCGGGTCGGAGTCGTAGACCCCGTCGACACCGTTCTTGCCCATGAGCAGGGCCTCGGCGTCGATCTCCAGGGCGCGCTGGGCGGCCGTGGTGTCGGTGGAGAAGTAGGGCATGCCCATACCGGCGCCGAAGATGACGACGCGGCCCTTCTCCAGGTGCCGCACGGCACGCAGCGGGATGTACGGCTCCGCGACCTGCCCCATGGTGATGGCGGTCTGCACGCGGGAGTCGATGCCCTCCTTCTCCAGGAAGTCCTGGAGCGCGAGGCAGTTCATGACGGTACCGAGCATGCCCATGTAGTCGGACCGGGCCCGGTCCATGCCGCGCTGCTGGAGTTCGGCGCCGCGGAAGAAGTTGCCGCCGCCGATCACGACGGCGATCTCCGCGCCGTCGCGGACCACCGCGGCGATCTCACGCGCGATGGCGTGGACGACGTCGGGGTCGACGCCCAGTCCTCCGCCACCGGAGAAGGCCTCGCCCGACAGCTTCAGCATGAAGCGGCGGCCCTTCTTGTCCTGGTCGCTCTTGTCGTCGGATGCGGTGTGGGGGTCCACGCCCTGATTCATGGAGATCTCCTCGTGCACATACGAAGAAGGCCATTGCCGGTGGGTCCTTGCGGTTCCCTCTACGGCAATGGCCTCCTCGTCAGATCTGCGGTCGCCTCGCGCGAGCGCGGACGACTGCCTCAGACCCTACCGGGGTCCGGTGTCCGTCGCGTACGGACGGACTCAGATGCCGACCTTGATGCGCGAGAAGCGCTTCAGGGTGACACCGGCCTCGTCCAGAACCGTCTGGACGGACTTCTTGTTGTCCAGGGCGTACGCCTGGCCGAGGAGGGTGGCCTCCTTGAAGAAGCCGTTGACGCGACCCTCGACGATCTTCGCGATGGCGGCCTCGGGCTTGCCCTCGGCGCGGGTGACCTCTTCGGCGATGCGACGCTCGGACTCGACCTTCTCGGCCGGAACGTCCTCGGCGGACAGCCACTGCGGGGCGAACGCGGCGATGTGCTGCGCGATGCCGCGGGCGACCTCGGCGTTCTCCTTGTCGAGCTCGACCAGGACACCGATCTGGAACGGCAGGTCGGGCATCGTGCGGTGCATGTACGCGGTCACGTAACCGTCGGTGAACTGCGCGAAGCGGTCCAGGACGATCTTCTCGCCGAGGTTGGCGTTGGCCTCGTCGACGAAAGCGGTGACGGTCTTGCCGGGCTCGATCTCGGACGCGAGCAGCGCCTCGATGTCGGCCGGGGAGGTGGCGGCCACGTGGGCGGCCAGCTGGTTGGCGACGGCCAGGAACTTCTCGCCCTTGGCGACGAAGTCGGTCTCGCACTTCAGCTCGACGATGACACCGGAGGTGTTGTCGTCGGCGATGAGGGAGACGACCGCGCCGTTCTCGGCAGAACGGCCCTCGCGCTTGGCGACGCCCTTCTGACCCTTGATGCGGAGGGCTTCCTGGGCCTTCTCGACGTCACCGTCGGCGTCCACGAGCGCGTTCTTGCAGTCCAGCATGCCGGCGCCGGTGAGCTCGCGGAGCTTCTTGACGTCAGCGGCGGTGTAGTTCGCCATGAGTCTGTGATTCTCTCTCGAAGTCGTAGATCTACGGGTGAACGGCGGAGGCGCCGCGCTTTTGGCGCGGCTCCCCCGCCGTCATCGTCCGTGCTGCGAGTGCCCGGCGCATGAACGCCGGGCGCTCTCAGTGGGTCAGGCCTGCTCGGCGTCGGCGGCCGGGGCGGCCTCGGCGGCCGGGGCAGCCTCGACGGCGGCGTCGGCGGCCGGAGCCTCGTCAGCCTTCTTGTCACCCTCGAGCAGGTCGCGCTCCCACTCGGCGAGCGGCTCGGCGGCGGCCTTCTCGCCCGGCTTCGAGTCGCCGGTCGCAGCGCCGGAGCGGGCGATGAGGCCCTCGGCGACGGCGTCGGCGATCACGCGGGTGAGCAGGGTGACGGAACGGATCGCGTCGTCGTTGCCCGGGATCTTGTAGTCGACCTCGTCGGGGTCGCAGTTGGTGTCGAGGATCGCGACGACCGGGATGTGGAGCTTGCGCGCCTCACCGACGGCGATGTGCTCCTTCTTGGTGTCGACGATCCAGACGGCGCTGGGGACCTTCGACATCTCGCGGATACCACCGAGGGTCTTCTCCAGCTTGGTCTTCTCGCGGGAGAGGACCAGGAGCTCCTTCTTGGTGAGACCCGAGGCGGCGACGTCCTCGAAGTCGATCGCCTCAAGCTCCTTCAGACGCTGAAGGCGCTTGTAGACGGTGGAGAAGTTGGTGAGCATGCCACCCAGCCACCGCTGGTTGACGTACGGCATACCAACGCGCGTCGCCTGCTCGGCGATGGCCTCCTGGGCCTGCTTCTTGGTACCGACGAACATGATGGAGCCACCGTGCGCGACGGTCTCCTTCACGAACTCGTAGGCGCGGTCGATGTACGACAGCGACTGCAGCAGGTCGATGATGTAGATGCCGTTGCGCTCCGTGAAGATGAAGCGCTTCATCTTCGGGTTCCAACGGCGGGTCTGGTGACCGAAGTGGACGCCGCTTTCCAGCAGCTCCCGCATCGTGACGACGGCCATGGCCATCTCCTTGGTTTCTCGGTTTGGTTCCTGACGCCCCACCGCGCCCTGCCCCCATGAGGGGACCGAGAGACGCTGTCACCTGGCTGTTTCAGCCTGGTGCCGGGGCGTGCGAAGTCGACCCGGTGACCCGGATCGCCACAAGAAGTGTACGTGACCCGGCGGTATGCCGGGTGACGCCGTTGTCCACAGCGCCCGGGCCGTCCACAGGCCAGGGCGCCGGTCCGGGCCCGCGCGGGAGCCTGTGGTGCATGACGACCTTGCTGCTCAGCCTGCTCCTGGCCCTGGCCCACCTGGCCCAGCCGGCCGCTCCCACGGTCCGCCCGCTGCCGGCTCCGCTGTCGGTGGCCCGCTGGTGGGAGCCGCCGCCGACCCCGTACGCGGCCGGTCACCGCGGGGTGGACCTGTCCGCCCCGGTGGGCGCGGAGGTCCGGGCGGTGGCGTCCGGGCGGGTCCACCACGCCGGCCCCGTCGCCGGCCGCGGGGTCCTCTCGATCGCCCTGCCGAACGGGCTGCGCACGACCTACGAGCCGGTCCGGCCGCTGGTCACGGAGGGCGAGCAGGTCACGGCAGGCCAGGTGGTGGCGGTCCTGACGGAGGGCGCGCACTGTCCGGGGCCCTGCCTGCACTGGGGGCTCCTGGCGGGCGAGACCTACCTCAACCCCCTCATCCTGCTCCCCCGCTCCACGACCCGCCTCCTGCCGACGGGCAACACCGCCGGCGACCGGGGCGCGGGGTCCGGTGCGGAGCCCCGGGGACCTCAGCCCCGGACGCCCCGCAGGGCCATGGCGACGGCGGCTTCCGTCACGACGGCGGGATCCTCCGCCGCGCCGAGCTCGATGCGTCGTACGGCCGCGTCCACGACCCCCTGCAGCAGCATCGCGGCCAGCCTCGGCTCCGCCTGGCCCAGGCCGCTCAGCGCCTCGACGATCATCGCCACGAGCCCGCCGTGGGCCGCTCGGATCTTCTCGCGGGCCCCCGCGTCGAGCTCGCTGGCCGAGATGGCCACCACCGCCCGGTGCCGCCGGTCGCCCACCAGGCCCAGCTGGCTGCGGACGTAGGCCTCGATCTTCTCCTCCGGCGACGGGGCCTGCTCCATCGCCGCCTCGATCTCGGCGGCCCAGACGGGGAAGTCCACGGCGCACAGTTCCTCGACCACGGCGGCGCGGGAACGGAAGTATTCGTACACGGAGGACCGGGCGAGGCCGGTCCGCTCCGCGAGGGCGGGGAAGGTCAGCGCCTCCGTCCCGCCTTCGGACAGCAGGGAACGCGCAGCGTCCAACAGGGCGCCGCGCTGCATCGACCGGTGCTCGGCCACGGAGGCCGCTCGAATCCTGGGCACACATCCACTCTACGGAGGTACCGCAAGCTCACCTCCCCACATCCGCCAACTTCGCGCGCAGTTGCAGCACGGACTTGGTGTGGATCTGGCTGACCCGGCTCTCGGTGACGCCCAGGACGTTGCCGATCTCGGCGAGCGTGAGGCCCTCGTAGTAGTAGAGGGTCACCACGGTCTTCTCCCGCTCGGGCAGGGTGTTGATGGCCCGCGCCAGCAGCCGCCGCAGCTCGCGGTCCTCCGCCACCGCCACCGGGTTGTCGGCGGCGGTGTCCTCCAGGGTGTCCATCAGCGAGAGGCGGTCGCCGCCCTCTCCGCCGACGTGCAGCAGCTCTTCCAGGGCGACCACGTTGGCCAGCGACAACTGGCTGAAGACGGTGTGGAGATCCTCCACCCCGATCCCCATCTCCCCGGCGACCTCGCTCTCCGTCGGGGTGCGCCGCAGCTGGGCCTCCAGCGTGGCGTAGGCGCGCTCCACGGCGCGCGCCTTCTGCCGGACCGAGCGGGGGATCCAGTCCAGGGCCCGCAGTTCGTCGATCATCGCGCCGCGGATCCGGGTGATCGCGTAGGTCTCGAACTTGATCGACCGGTCGATGTCGAACTTCTCGATGGCGTCGATCAGTCCGAAGACCCCGGAGGAGACGAAGTCGGCCTGTTCCACATTGGGCGGCAGACCCACGCTGACGCGGCCGGCGACGTACTTCACCAGGGGCGAGTAGTGCAGGATCAGCTGCTCCCGCAGCCGCTCGTCACCCGATTCCTTGTACGAGCGCCACAGCACCTCCAGGGACGAGGGCGCGGTGGACCGCACGCCGCCGCGGGCAGCGGGGGGCAGCGCAGCGCGGTCGGACCCTGAGGTGTGCTGGGGCATGCTTCGCCTTTGCCGGAGCCGGATTCCTTGGGAGCGTAGCGTGACGAGATTGTCGCGGTGCGCGAAGAGTACGGGATGGCGCAGGGGCCGGGGGGCGCCCGAACTCGCGCGGACGACCCGGGACCGGCGCCTGGCGCTCGGTCCCGGCGACCGCCACCGGGAAGACCGCGTCTCTCATCGGTTTCACTCTTTCACCGGAACACCCCAGGTCAACGACCGCCTCGCCGGGCGGCTCCGGTTTGTGTGCCTCCTCCAGCAGTTTGTCTGCTCAACTGCCAGCCGTCGCCCTGCCGTTCGACGAACCCCAGAGAGTGAAGTTCGTACAGTCTGCCGATGACTTCATCGGCTCCGTTGCCGGAGGCAAGTGCCAGCTCGGCCACGTCCGCGGGGCGGCCGGCGGGCACCGCTTCGAGCACCCGGGCGGTGTCCCGGTCCAGCAGGTCCCGGGCGAGGACCGGACCGCGCCGCTCGGGAGCCAGCTCGCCCATGGCGCCGACCAGCTCGACCACCTCGGCCGCGTCGGTGACGAGGGCGGCCTCGCCGCGCAGCAGTTCGTGCACCCCGGCGGAGAGCCCGCTGGTGGCGGGGCCGGGGACGCCCATCGTGAACCGGCCAAGGCGCTGCGCCCGCCGCGCCGTGACCAGGGAGCCGCTGCGGTGCGCCGCCTCCACGACGACCGTGCCCCGGGTCAGGGCGGCGATGACCCGGTTGCGCAGGACGAACCGGCTGGGGGTCGGATGGCTGCCCGGTGGCAGCTCGCCGAGGATCAGCCCCTGCCCTGCGATCCGGCCGAGCAGCCCGGCGTGTCCCCGCGGATAGGCCACGTCCACCCCGCAGGCCAGCACCGCCGCGGTCGCTCCGCCCGAGGCGAGGGCGCCCCGGTGGGCGGCGCCGTCGATCCCGAACGCGGCGCCGGACACCACGACCCAGCCCCGCTCGGCCAGCCCCGCGGCCAGGGTCTGGGCCATGTGCGCGCCGTACGGGGTGCAGGCGCGGGCCCCTACCACGGAGACCGAACGCAGTGCCCAGGTGCGGAGGTTCGGCCGCCCCCGCAGCCACAGCCCGACGGGCCGTTCGTCGCCGAGGTCGTCGAGCTGGGTCGGCCACTCCGCCGATCCCGGGTACACGAACCGGCCGCCCGACCCGGCGGCCAGCGCGAGGTCCCGCCCGGGGTCGGCCAGCGCCGCCCGTCTGCGGTACGTGGCGAGTCGCTCGGGTCCCACCCCGGAGGGGGTGCCGGGCTCCGCCCCGGGGTCGGTCAGCAGCCGCATCAGCCCCGCCGCGCCGAACTCCCGCAGCCACCGCCCGCCGTGCACGTCCCCGGGCTCCAGCACCCGGGTGAGCGCCGCCCGCGCGAGCAGTTCCGCGTCCCTGGCGCCGGTCACGTCCGGTCCCCCTGCAGCGACAACGCCCCGCGGGCGATCCCGGTCCGCAGCTCCAGCGCCACGGCCACGTCGAGTGCTTCGGGCCGGTCCCGTCCCCGCAGGTCGGCCACGGTCCAGGCGACCCGGAGCACCCGGTCCAGCCCGCGCGCGGTCAGCAGCCCCCGCTCCAGATCGCGCTCGGCGGCGGCCAGTGCTCCCGGTGCCGCCTGCCACCGGGTGCGCAATTCCTGCCCGGGCACCTCGGAGTTGAGCCGCCACGGCGTGTCGGCGAGCCGGGCCGCGGCGCGCTCCCGGGCCTCCCGCACCCGGTCGGCGACCGCCGCGGTGGACTCCCCGCGGCCGCCCTGCCCCAGCAGGTCGCCGCGGGTCACCGGCTCGACCTCCACCCTCAGGTCCACCCGGTCGAGCAACGGTCCGGACAGGCGCCCCTGGTAACGCCGGATCACCGAGGGCGGGCATTCGCACCCGGCGCCGTGCAGGGTGTGGCGCCCGCACGGGCACGGGTTCGCGGCGAGCACCATCAGGAACCTGGCGGGCAGCCTCACCACCCCGGCGGCGCGGGCGATGACCACGTGCCCCGATTCGAGGGGCTGCCGCAGCGCGTCCAGCGCCCGGCTGTGGAACTCCGCGGCCTCGTCCAGGAAGAGCACGCCCCGGTGGGCCAGGGAGACCGCCCCCGGCCTGGGGATCCCCGTCCCGCCGCCGACCAGGGACTGCATGGTCGCCGAATGGTGCGGTGCGCAGTAGGGGGGCCTGGCGACCAGCGGCTCGCCGGGCGGCAGGATTCCCGCGACCGAGTGGACGGCCGTGACCTCCACGGAGTCCTGACGGGTGAGCGGCGGCAGGAGCCAGGGCAGTCGCTCGGCCAGCATGGTCTTGCCCGCTCCGGGCGGTCCGCTCAGGAAGAGGTGGTGTCCTCCGGCCGCCGCCACCTCCAGCGCGCGGCGCGCCGTGTGCTGCCCGGCCACGTCGGCGAGGTCGGGGAAGTCGCCGCCGTCCCGCCCGGGACGGCCCCGGGCGAGCCCCGTGCCCAGGCCCGCCCCCGGGACGAGCAGTCCGGCCAGTATCGGGTCCGGCCGGCCCGCCGGGTCGCGAGGCTCCTCCTCCGGGACCTCCCCGCCGGTCAGGACCGCGATGAGCTGACGCAGGCTGCGCACGCCGAGCACCGAGACGTCCGGTACGAGCGCGGCCTCGGCCGCGCACTGCTGCGGCACCACCACCTGCCGGTATCCCGCCTCCGCCGCGGCGAGGACGGCGGGCAGGATCCCCCGGACCGGGCGCACCCGGCCGTCCAGCCCCAGCTCCCCGATGAGGACGAGGTCGGCGATCGCGCCGGGGTCGACCACCTCGGCGGCCCCGAGCACGGCCGCGGCGACGGCCAGATCGAATCCGGCGCCGGACTTCGGTACGGAGGCCGGGCTGAGCCCGACCGTGAGCTTCTTCTGCGGCCAGGCCGCCCCCGAGTTGACCACGGCCGCCCGCACCCGGTCCCGGCTCTCGACCAGGGTCTTGTCCGGCAGCCCCACGAGGGTGAAGGCCGCCACCCCCGGCTCCAGGTCGGCCTGTACCTCGACCACGACGCCGTCGACACCGACCAGGGCCACCGAGCAGGCCCGCGCGAACCCCATCAGGCCGCCCCCCTGACGTGTTCCACCAGGGGAGCGCCGCGCCGCGGCAGCAGCACCCCGACGAGGTCGATGCGCACCCCGCCCGGGGGTGGTCCGCCGTGGTCGGCGAGCCAGCGCCCGGCGAGCCCGCGCAGGCGCTCGGCCTTGGCGGGTCGCACGGCGGCCATGGGATGCTCGAACTCCCCCGCCCGGCGCGTCTTGACCTCGCACACGACGAGCGCGTCCCCGTCGCGGGCGACGATGTCGATCTCCCCGGCCCTGCACCGCCAGTTCCGCGCGATCACGGTCATCCCGGCCTCGGTCAGCCGCCGTGCCGCGAGTTCCTCGCCGTACCGCCCCAATGCCTGCTGTGCCACGCTCTTCGCGTTCATCCGGCACCACCTCCGGCACCGACGGTCCCGCGCCCCCGCCCACCTTGTGGATCTTGGTGGACAATCCGGCCGTTGTGGACAACCGCCTCACCCTTGCGGGTGAGGCGGCTCAGCTGCCGGGCAGTTCGAGATCGCTCTTGTTGAGCTCCTCGATGTTCACGTCCTTGAAGGTCAGCACCCGCACCTGCTTCACGAAGCGGGCCGGGCGGTACATGTCCCAGACCCACGCGTCGGCCATCGAGACCTCGAAGAACACCTCCCCCTGGACCGAGTGCACCTGCATCTCGTAGTCGTTGGTGAGGTAGAAACGGCGTTCCGTCTCGATCACATACTTGAACAGCCCGACGACGTCGCGGTACTCCCGATAGAGCTTCAGCTCCATCTCGGTCTCGTACTTTTCGAGGTCCTCGGCACTCATGGCATGTTCCCCTTCAGCCGTGCGTCCCCCTATTGTGCGCCAGGCCCATGTGCCCCTAAACGATTTCCGGGGCCAGGACCACCGGCTCACCCGGAGGACCGTCGTCGAGCAGCGTACGGAGCAGCTCGGCGAGTCTGGTCGGGTACACCGTCTCATGGGCTGCGAGAAGTTCCTCGGAGGTCCACCACCTGGCTCCGGTGACGCTGCGCCGCTCGAGCTCGGTCAGGCCGCCCATCTCGGTGGCGGTCTGGGCGGTACGGGCCAGGAAGTACCACTCGTCCTGCTCCCAGCGCCGCCCGTCGAAGGGGAAGGAGCAGTACCGGTGCCACAGCACCGGGCCCAGCTCCACCTCGGTGATCCCGGTCTCCTCCGCCAGCTCGCGCAGTGCGGCCTGCTCCCGGCTCTCCGTCCCCTCCAGCCCGCCGCCGGGGGTGAACCACCAGTCGTCCGACGGGTCGGCCGGTTCGAAGCCGTGCAGCAGCAGGATCCGGTCCGCCGGGTCCAGCAGGATCACCCGCGACACCTTCCGGTGGCCGTGCTCCCCGGCCGGGTCAGCTGACACCGGCCGGCTCCCGCCGCCGCGCGCGCCCCAGTACCCGTGCGACCGGCCCGTACGCGCCCCCCAGCGCCACCAGGGCGGCCCCGACCAGCACCGCGACCACCTGGAGCCGCAGCGGCCCTGGCCGCGAGATCCCGCCGGGCAGGGCGGCGTACGTCGCCGGGCGCTCCAGCATCGTCATGGAGGGCCAGACCAGCGCGTCGACGCGGGCGCCGACCGCCGACCGGGACACCGTGCCCTGCCCGGCCTCCTGCAGGTGGGCGCGCGAGTCCAGGGAGCCGGCCCGCCGGTCGCCCAGCAGGAAGAGGTTCCCCTCGGGGACCGTCACCTCGAAGGGGGTCCCGGTGGGCGCGGGCTCGCCGGGCGGCATGGCCAGACCCGAGTCCGGCCCGGTGGTGTCGGCGTAGGACTCGTCCAGCGCGGTGCCGTTCACCGTCAGCCCGCCGGCCGGGCCGCAGCACTTCACGGTGTCGCCGCCGATGCCGACGACCCGCTTGACCATGGGCGAATCGCTCCACATGGAATCAGTGAAGACGACCACGTCCCCGCGGCGCACCTCGCCGCCGTCGATGCGCTGGGCCAGCACCCGGTCCCCGGGCCGCACCGTGGGCATCATCGAATCGGTGGGCACCGTGTACGGCCGGTAGACCACGGCTCCCCACACGAAACCGCCCAGGAAGAGCGCAAAGCCGATGGCCACGGCGAGTCCCGACAGCACGCTGCCGAGACCGCCGTGGCCATCCTTGCCACTGCGTATCGCTTGTGTTCCGCCCATTCCAGCGCCCCCACACACTTCGGGATCGTCGACCTGGGCGGCACCCTACCCGTCGGTACGGCCGCTGGTCAGCTTCCGCCGTCGCAACATGACGAGCGGCACGGCTCCCGCGAGCCCCAGCGCGGCCGGTCCGAGCCCGACCGGCGCCAGTCCGGCGGCGCCGAGACCGAGCGCGGTCGCCGCGGCCTGGTTGCCGATGCCCGGCTGGTCGAAGGTCTCCGGGATCGGCAGGGTGGACCAGCGGGTGATCGGCCACGCCACCACGACGGCCCGTCCGACGACCTTGTCGACCGGCACGAAGCCCTGGGTGGAGTCCTGCATGTGGTAGCGGGAGTCCTCGGAGTTCTGCCGGTGGTCGCCCATGACCCAGATCTTGCCCTTGGGCACCGTGATCGGGCCGAACGGGGCGTCGTCGCAAGCGGTGTTGCCGGGGTAGATGTACGGCTCGTCCAGCGCCTTGCCGTTGACGACGACCGGTCCCCCCTTCTTGCACTCGACCGTGTCCCCGCCGATCGCGATGGTGCGCTTGATCAGGTCCTTCTCGGAGGCGTCCGGCATCAGGCCGATCTTGCTGAGCACCTGCTGGAAGAGGTTCGGCTCGGGAGTGGGCTGCCCGGACAGCCAGTTCGCGGGGTCGTGGAAGACGACGACCTCGCCGCGCTCCGGCTCGGAGCCGAACCACGGGGTCAGCTTGTCCACCAGCACCCGGTCGCCCCGCTGCAGGGTGTTCTGCATCGAGTCGGAGGGGATCGAGAAAGCCTGGAGCAGGAAGGTCTTGATCAGCAGGGCCAGCAGCAGGGCGATGCCGATGAGGAGCGGGAGCTCCTTCCAGAAGGACCGGTGCGCATGCTCCTTGGCATCGCCGTCCTCCTCGGCCTCACGCTCGATGGCGTCGTCCTCCGGCCGCTCCTCGCCCTCGTCGCGTCCGGACCGTGCGCCTACCGCCACGTCCCCCACATCCACTCCTCACTCGCGATTGCCGCCCGCGTCGAATCCGCACGGGCCCTCCCCTCCCTTAACGAGCGGGAGTTCCCTAAGGCGCGGGAGACCGAGGACACACTATGCGAATGGCGCGCTCCGACGGCGCCGCCTGCGGCCGCGTCCCTCGCGCCGTGCCTGATCGGGCACCATGCGGAAGGTCGCCGGCTGCTCCAGCCGGGTCCAGTGCCCGAAGGGCCAGGCGATCACGACGGCCTCCCCGACGACCCCGCTCTCGGCGATGGTGCCCTGGAAGCCCTCGTCGAGGTGGAAGCGGGAATCGGCCGAATTCGCGCGGTGATCACCCATCACGAAGAGCCGGCCCTCGGGGACCTGTATGTCGAACGTGATGTCCGAAGGGGTGTTCCCCGGGTTCACGTACGGCTCATCGAGCGGCGAGCCGTTGACGGTGACCCGGCCCCTGCTGTCGCAGCACTTGACGGTGTCCCCGCCCACGCCGATGACCCGCTTGATCAGGTCCTGTTCGTCGGCCGAGGGCAGCAGGCCGATGAAGGTGAGCGTCTGCTTGATCTGCTTGACCACGATCGGGTCCGGGGCCGGGCGGGCCGCCTCGCCCTTCAGCCAGCCGCCGGGGTCCTTGAACACGACGATGTCGCCGCGCTCGATCTTGGAGCCGAACCACGGGGTCAGCTTGTCCACGAGGACCCGGTCGCCGATCCGGATGGTCTGCTCCATCGAGCCCGACGGGATGAAGAAGGCCTGCACCAGGAAGGTCTTGAGGAGCAGGGCTATGCACAGCGCGACGACCACCAGCAGCGGCAGCTCGCCGGCCCGGCGCGTGCGGCGGCGCCGACGCACCTTGCGGGCCGTCCGGCGCCGTTCGGCGCGGCCGCCCTCCGCCACCCCCGCCGGCTCCGGCTCCGGCTCGGGTTCCAGGGCCCGGCCGCCCCGCGGCCGTCCCCGGCTACCCATGACCACCGCCGACGGCATCCCAGCGCGAGAGCGGCCAGCCGATCCAGTCGGCCCGCCCGATGACCTTCTCCACCGGCACCATCCCCCCGCCCGGCTCCCCCAGGTGGTCCCGTGAGTCCCGGGACTGGGAACGATGATCGCCCATGACCCACAGGGTCCCCAGCGGTACCACGATCCGGAAGGGCACCGCCGAGGGGGCGTCCCCGGGGTGCAGATACGGCTCCTCCAGCGGAACGCCGTTGACCGCGACCCGTCCGCCGGCGTCGCAGCACACCACGTCGTCGCCGCCGACGCCCACGACCCGCTTCACGAAGTCGGTGTCGGACGGCTCCGCCAGCCCGAGCGCCGAGGCCGCGCCGTGCAGCACGGTGCCGACCGGATTGCCGGCGGGGCGTTCCCGTACGAAGGAGCCCGTGCCGTCGAAGACCACCACGTCGCCGCGGCGCGGCTGCTCGCCGAAACGGTACGCCAGCTTGTTGACCAGCACCCGGTCCCCGACCTGGAGCGTCGGCTCCATCGAGCGGCTCGGGATCAGGAAGGGCTGGATCACGAAGTTGCTGAACAGCAGCAGAAGAACGGTGCAGACGCCGCCGAGCACTCCGGCCCGGCGCCACGTCAGGGGTCGCCCTTCGGCGGGCCGCCCGGTCCGGGAGAACGCAAAACGCGGCCGCTCGTCCCCCTCGTAGGGGGAAGAGTGACCGCGCTGCGTGTGAGGTGCTTGGGTGTCCATCAAGAGCGAGCCTATCCGGCCGCCTCCGGACTCCGGGAGCAACCTTACTTGTCGCGCTTCTCCTTGATCTTCGCGGCCTTGCCGCGGAGCTCACGGAGGTAGTACAGCTTCGCACGGCGAACGTCACCGCGGGTGACGAGCTCGATCTTCTCGAAGATCGGGGAGTGGACCGGGAAGGTACGCTCCACGCCGACGCTGAAGGAGACCTTGCGCACGGTGAAGGTCTCGGAGACACCGGCGCCCTGGCGGCGGATGACTACGCCCTTGAACTGCTGGATACGGGAGCGGTTGCCCTCGATCACGCGGACGTGCACGTTGATCGTGTCACCCGGGCGGAAGGCCGGGACGTCCGAGCGGAGCGCGGCGGCGTTGACGCCATCGAGCAGGTGAGACATGTTCTTCGTCTGCTTTCTTCGCATGACGCCACAGGTCGCCAGTGCGGGTTTCCGTAGAGAATTCGGGAGCTGTGCGACCCTGCGGACGACGGTCCCCCTGTGGCAGGGGCGCCCGCGAGCACACAACAGCCGCCTATTCTTCCACGACCTGCGGCCTGCGCCAAAATCGGCCGTCCGCGGACGGCTGCCAGCCCAGGACGGAGAGGATCTCCCGGTCCTTCTTGTCGAAGCCCGCGGCCTCGCAGCGCTCGATCAGGTCCGGGCGGTTGTGCGCGGTCCGGCGGAAGGCCTCGTCCCGGCGCCACCGGGCGATCTTCCCGTGGTGCCCGCTGAGCAGCACCTCGGGAATGTCCCGGCCGCGCCACACGGGGGGCTTGGTGTAGACGGGCCCCTCCAGCAGGTTGGCCATCTCGCCCGGAGCGAAGGAGTCGTCGCGGTGCGATTCGGCGTTCCCGAGCACCCCGGGCAGCAGCCGGGCCACGGCCTCGGTGACCACCAGGACGGCGGCCTCGCCGCCCGCCAGGACGTAGTCGCCGATGGAGACCTCGTACACCGGCATGCGCGTGGCGTACTCGTCCATGACCCGCCGGTCGATGCCCTCGTACCGGGCCGGCGTGAAGATCAGCCAGGGCCGCTCGGAGAGTTCGACGGCCAGTTCCTGGGTGAAGGGCCGGCCGCTGGGCGTGGGGACGACGATGACGGGCCCGTGCGCGCCCGCCTCGTAGCCGTCGGCCAGCGCGGAGTCCAGGGCCTCGCCCCACGGTTCGGTCTTCATGACCATGCCGGGACCGCCGCCGTACGGGGTGTCGTCCACCGTGTTGTGCCGGTCGTAGGTCCAGTGCCGCAGGTCGTGCACGTGCACGTCGAGCTGCCCGCGGGCGCGGGCCTTGCCGACGAGGGAGACGTTCAGCGGCTCCAGGTACTCGGGGAAGATCGTGACGACGTCGAGTCGCATCAGGCCCGGTCCCCGGAGTCGTCCGCGGAGTCCGTGGAGTCCGTGGAGTCCGCGGAATCCGCCGCTTCCTCGTCGCGGGTCGAGACGACGATCGCCTCGCGCTCGTCGATCAGCCCGGGCGGCGGGGTGATGACACAGCGCTGCTCCTCAAGGTCGATCTCGGCGACGATCTCCTCCACGAAGGGGATCATCACCTCGGAGCCGTCCGGCCGCTCGACGATGAAGAGGTCCTGCGAGGGCAGGTGGGAGATCTCGGTGATCCGGCCGATCTCGGTGCCGTCCGCCAGCACCACGTCCAGGTCCATCAGCTGGTGGTCGTAGTACTCGTCCTCCTCCTCCGGCAGCTCGGAGGGGTCCACCTCGGCGATCAGGAGGGTGTTGCGCAGTGACTCGGCACCGGTGCGGTCCTTGACGCCGGCGAAGCGGAGCAGCAGCCGCCCGCTGTGCACGCGGCCCGTCTCGATCGTCAGCGGTCCCACGGTCGCGGGCTCCGTCTTGAGCACGGCGCCGGGACTGAGCCGCAGTTCCGGCTCGTCGGTGCGCACCTCGACGGTGACCTCACCCTTGATGCCGTGGGCGCGGCCGATCCGCGCGACTACCAACTCCACTGTGCTCTTCCCTTACTGCGGCGTGGTTGCTCACATCAATGGTCGCTCCTGCCCGGGGGCAGAAACGACACGGGCCGGGGCGGGCAACCAACGCCCTCCCCGGCCCGTGCCGGTGATTCAACTGCTCAGCGGACCTGGTCCACGTCGACGAGGTCGACGCGGATCCCACGGCCGCCGATGGCGCCCACGACGGTGCGCAGAGCACGTGCGGTGCGGCCGTTGCGGCCGATCACCTTGCCGAGGTCGTCGGGGTGAACCCGGACCTCGAGCACCTGCCCGCGGCGCAGGTTGCGCGAGGCGACCTGCACTTCGTCGGGGTTGTCCACAATGCCCTTTACGAGGTGCTCAAGAGCCTCCTCGAGCATGATCAGGCCTCGGTCGACTCGGCGGCGGCCTCAGCCTCGTCCGCCTTCTTGTCGGCCTTCTTCGCCTTCTGCGTGATGGCCTCGCCCTTGCCCTCGCCGATGCCCTCGAGGGCCTTGGCGAACTCGTCGAAGGAGCGACGCTTGCTCTCCTTCGTCTCCGGCTGCAGGAGCGGCGCGGGGGCGGGGAGACCCTTGTGGGCCTGCCAGTCACCGGTCAGCTTCAGGATGGCGAGCACAGCCTCGGTGGGCTGGGCGCCGACGGACAGCCAGTACTGCGCACGCTCGGCGTTGACCTCGATGCGCGACGGGTTGTAGGTCGGGTGGTAGATACCGATCTCTTCGATCGCGCGACCGTCCCGGCGGGTGCGGGCGTCGGCGACGACGATGCGGTAGTGCGGCTGGCGAATCTTGCCGAGGCGCTTGAGCTTGATCTTGACTGCCACTGGAGTGGTGTCTCCTGAACTTGACGTGGTTGGGCACATGAGATGCCACGTGGGGTTGCGGTACTCGGGTGCCCGATGGACGCGTCAGCCGGAGGAGAGAGGGGTCCTATGCGACTGTCGAGTACAGCTAGCCATTGTGCCATACGCCTGCGGCGGGCTCAGCCGGGCGGGCAGGAACGCATCCGGGCAGGAACGCATGGACCCGCCGACCGTCCCGCTGCCGTCCCCGCGCGGGCACGGCATGCCGCCGGAGTGGCCGTACGGGGCGCAGGGCGCGGCTCACCGCCGGTACGGCGCTGCGGGCTGCCCGCGCGTGCCGTCGGCGGCCGCCCCGGTGGGGACGGGGGGCCCGGCGGCCGCTTCACCGTGGGGCGGTGGCCCCGGCGGCGGCGGGTGAGGCGGTCAGGAGGCCGCCGCGATGGCCACTTCGGGAATCCGGAAGGGCTTCATGCAGCCACCGCACACGATCGGCGCCTGGGCGAGCACGGAGGGGACCACCCGCACGTTGCGCCCGCAGTCGCAGACCGCCTTGACGCGAACGCCGCCTCCGGAGGAACCGTGCCGGGCCGCCGGACCGCGGAAGCTGCGCTTGGTGTCGGCCGCCGTGGCGGCGGTGTGTGCCTTCAGCGCACGCTGCAGCCGCTCCATGGTGGGCCGGTAGCGCCGCTTCGCCTCCGGATTGAGCGTGACCAGCGAGAAGCCGCTGCTCGCGTGCGGTTCCTCGGAGTGGTCCAGCCCCATCTCCTCGGCGATCGCGAGGAATCTGCGGTTGTGGTAGCGGCCGGCGCGCGAGGTGTCACGGACGCCGCGGGCGGCGGCGATGCCGTGGACTGCCTCGTGCAGCAGTCGCTCGAAGGAGAGCTCGGCGCCACAGGCGGACGAGGACTCTCCGATCAGGGACTCGGGCGCGGCAAGGTCAGGCAGCTCGGGGTGGTACCGCTGAATATCGGCCCACGCCTGCGCCAGCTCTGCGGCGAGAACAGGTGGTGTCGTGCTCACGTCGTGACAACGAGCCGAGGTGCCCGGGTGTTCCGATTCCGGGCCATTCCAAATTTTTTGCACGTACCAGTCAGTTCAGCCTCATGCGTCCTGACGAGGACGGGTGCGCCGATCTCAGGAGGAGTCGGTACTTAACGTCGACCAACATGAACCGGCCCCGGCGCACGGCAGCAGCCGCACGCCGGGGCACAGGAGTCCGTCGACCCGATCCCGGTCGCTTCCCGGTCAGTACGAGCGCGCGACGATCGCGAGCGTACCGGGGGCGTCGTCCGCCTCCGGGACCGACCCGTCCTCGGCGATCAGGCAGCGCACGGAGACGGCCTGCTCGGCCAGCTTCGCCTCGCCCTCCGGACCGAGGTCGGCCCACGGGATCCGCGCCCAGCCGCCAGCGATGGCGGCCTCGGCGGCCTCCCCGATGGTCGAGACGTCGGACGTACGGGCCTCGCGGCGCTCGCGGGACTCGCGCAGCAGCTGCGCCTGGTCCTCGTCCAGCACCTTGGGCAGCAGGTCGGCGAGGGCGTCGATCTGCACCGGGGTCTTCCCGCCCGGGATCCGGCGGGCGAGCATCGCGGTGCCGGCCTCCAGGTCGCGGGGGCCGATCTCGATGCGGACCGGTACGCCCTTGAGCTCCCAGTCCACGGCGCGGCGGCCGAAGGGGGTGTCGACGCGGTCGTCGACGAAGACCCGCAGGCCGGCGGCCTTCAGCTGGGCACCCAGCTCACGGACCTTGGCCACGGCCTCGTCGCCCTTGATCGCCATGACGACGACCTGGACGTGCGCGAGGCGCGGCGGGACCCGCAGGCCGTTGTCGTCGCCGTGGGACATGATCAGGCCGCCGACCATGCGGGTCGAGACGCCCCACGAGGTCTGCCAGACGAGCTCCTGCTTGCCTTCCTTCGACAGGTACTGGGTGTTGAAGGCCTTGGCGAAGTTGGTGCCGAGCTCGTGGCTCGTGCCCAGCTGGAGGGCCTTGCCGTCGCCCATCATGCCCTCGAGGGTGAGGGTGTTGATGGCGCCGGCGAAGCGCTCCTTGGCGGTCTTGCGGCCGAGCACGACGTCGATGCCGAGCACGTTCGTCATGAAGTCGCCGTAGACGTCCGTGTGGATGCGGGCCGCGTAGTCGCGGGCGTCCTCGTAGGTGGCGTGGGCCGTGTGGCCCTCCTGCCAGAGGAACTCGCTCGTACGGAGGAACACGCGCGGGCGCATCTCCCAGCGGACCACGTTGGCCCACTGGTTGATCAGCAGGGGCAGGTCCCGGTAGCTCTGGACCCACTTGGAGAAGTAGTCGTTGATGATCGTCTCGGACGTGGGCCGGACGACGACGGGCTCTTCCAGCTCCTTGCCGCCGCCGTGCGTGACGACCGCGAGCTCCGGGGCGAAGCCCTCAACGTGCTCGGCTTCCTTCGTCAGGTACGACTGCGGGATGAACAGCGGGAAGTACGCGTTCTGGGCGCCCGCGTCCTTGATGCGCGCGTCCATCTCCTGCTGCATCCGCTCCCACAGGCCGTAGCCGTACGGTCGGATGACCATGGTGCCGCGGACCGGACCGTTGTCGGCCAGCTCGGCCTTGTTGATCAGATCCTGGTACCAGCGGGGGAAATCCTCCGCCTGCGGGGTGAGAACGGGTGCCTTTGCCATGCGGCGAATCGTACGGCGCCCGGCACGCGATGCGTGAATCGGGTGCCGCGCTCCTCTGGACGCGGGGGCGAATGGGGAGTTCCCTGGCAACGGGGGCAAGGGGGCGAGACGGAATCAGGAGCGCTCTTTCGATGACACCGACGCCGACGGCGACGCTCGTCGCCCGGGACTGGGCGGAGATCCAGGAACGGATGCTTGTACCGCTGTACGAGGCGGTCTACGACCGGCTGGAGGTCGGGCCGGGCGACCGGCTGCTCGATCTGGACTGCGGAGCCGGTCTGGCCCTGCTGCTGGCGGCCGGGCGGGGAGCCGTGGCCACGGGCGTGGAGGCGGATCCGGCCCGCCGGGCGCTGGCCCGTGAGCGGCTGCTCGAGGTCCTGGCGGCTCCGCCGGAGCCCGCTTCGCCGCCCAGACCGTACGACGCCCTGCTCGCCTTCTCCCCGGACCCGGCGGCCCTGGAGGCGGCCCTGCCCGCGGTGCGCCGCGGCGGTGCGGTGGTGCTGGCCGACTGGGGCCCCGCGGAGCGGTGCACGGTGCCCTCGGTCCTGGGCGGCGGACCCTCGCCGCGGGACCTGGACTCGCTGGTGGAGCGGGCCGGGCTCCGGCCGGACGGCTCCGGGCGGGTGTTCTGCCCGTTCGGGTACGCGGACGTGGACAGCGCGGTGCGCGGCCTGCTGTCGACCGGGCTCTATCCCGTTGCGAGCACCGGCTCCACCGGGGCGGCCGGCGCGGCGCCCTTCGGGATGGCGGATTCCGTGCTGGCGGAGAAGGAACTGGCCGAGGCGCTTCACCCGTTCGAGCGGTCCGACGGCGCCGTGTGGCTGCCGAACATCTTCCGGTACGTGATCGCCCGGGTGGACTGACGGACCGACGCCCGATCCTCAGTCGCTGCCGTGCGCCTTCGTCATCCGGACGATGCCCGCGGCGGCGTAGGCGGCCGCTTCGTCCAGTGTCTCGTTGGCGAGGAGGGCCTCCGCGAGGGCGTCCAGCTGCGGGCGGTGCTCGCGCAGCAGGCGGCAGGCCTCCAGGTAGCACTCGTCGACGATGCGCCGCATCTCGTGGTCGACGGCGTCGAGGGTGGCCGGGGCGGCGGAGAGGCCGTAGGGGCTCTGTCCGTCGGAGGGGATGGCGGTGAGGCGGCCGATGCGCTCGCTCATGCCCCAGCGGCCGACCATGCCGCGGACGATGTTGGTCACTTGTTCCAGGTCGTTCTCGGCGCCGGTGGTGATGACGTCGTAGACGACGTGCTCGGCCGCCATGCCGCCGAGCGCGCCGATGATGCGGCCGCGCAGGTACGGCTCGGTGTAGGCGTACCGGTCCGCGTCCGGGGTCGAGAGCGTGACGCCCAGCGCGCGGCCGCGGGGGACGATCGTGATCTTGCGGACGGGGTCGGCGCCGGGCTGGAGCATGCCCAGGAGGGCGTGGCCGCTCTCGTGGTAGGCGGTGCGGCGGCGCTCCTCCTCCGGCATGACCAGCGGCCTCTCGGCGCCCAGCTGGACCTTCTCCAGGGCGTCCGACAGATCCGGCTGGGTGACCTGCGTCTGCCGGCGCTTGACGGCCAGCAGCGCGGCCTCGTTGGCCAGGTTGGCGAGGTCCGCTCCGGTCATGCCGGGAGTCGTACGGGCCACCTGCGCGAGGTCGACGCTCTCGGCGAGCGGGATGTCCCGGGTGTGGATGCGCAGGATGGCCTCGCGGCCGCCCCGGTCGGGCGGGGAGACGACCACCATGCGGTCGAAGCGGCCGGGCCGGGTCAGGGCCGGGTCCAGTACGTCCGCGCGGTTGGTGGCCGCCAGGACGATCACGCCCTCCGATCCGGAGAAGCCGTCCATTTCGGTGAGGATCTGGTTGAGGGTCTGTTCGCGTTCGTCGTGGCCGCCCATGGCGCTGCCGCCGCCGCGGGCCCGTCCGATGGTGTCGATCTCGTCGATGAAGATGATGGCGGGGGCCACCTTGCGGGCCTCGGTGAACAGTTCGCGCACCCGGGAGGCGCCGACTCCGACGATCATCTCGATGAACTCGGAGGCGGAGGCCGAGAAGAAGGGCACCCCGGCCTCGCCCGCGACCGCCCGCGCCAGCAGGGTCTTGCCGGTGCCGGGCGGCCCGGAGAGCAGGACCCCGCCGGGCATCCGGGCGCCCATCCTGTGGTACTCCTGCGGGTTCTTGAGGAAGTCGACGACGTCGTTGAGCTCCCCCTCGACCTCGTCGATGCCGGCCACGTCCTCGAAGGTGGTGCGCTTGGCGCCCGTCTCCAGCTCCACCGGCTTGGGCGGCGCCTTGCGGCCCAGCGCGCCCATGCCGCCCATCCCCGAACCCATCCGGCGGGCGATGACCACCCACAGGAGGACCAGCAGCAGCATCGGGGCGAGCGAGATCAGCAGGTTGGAGAGGAAGCTGCGCTGGACGACGACCGGCGAGGCCGTCACGGTCACGTTCTGCTTGGTGAGGTCGGCCCACAGCTCGTCGTCGGCGAAGGCCGGGCGCTGGGTGACGAATTTGGTGTAGTCGCCCTTGTCCCCGTCGGGCAGGGGCTGCTTGGCCTTCAGCTCGCCCTGGATGGCGTCGCCCTTGGAGTAGATCTTCGAGACGTTGCCGGCGGCGACCTGCTTGCTGAACTCGGTGTACGAGATCGTCGGCTCGTCCCCCTCGTTGAAGAAGGACAGCACCAGGTTGGCCACCAGATAGACGATCAGGGCCGCGAGGATCAGCCCCCGCCAGCCGCCCGGCAGCCCCTTCTTCTTCGGCGGAGGACTGGGCGGGGCGCCTTCCGAGCGCCAGGGGGTGTCGGCCCTGTCGCGGGGAGGTACGGGGGTGGGGCTGGGCACGGGGCGTCTCCTTCTGCCATCCTCCCGGCCGACCATAAGGGATAAATCAGACCATCGCCCCAGCAGGAAACGGGAGGGCCCCGACCGTGCGAACACGGCCGGGGCCCTCCTCTCCCACCTGCGCGGGTGTTACTTCATGAACTTCTTGAACTCGTCCGGAAGGTCGAAGTCCTCGCCGCCCTGGCCGCCCGCCGGAAGGCCGAAGGGGTTGCCGGCGGCCGCGGGCTCGATCGCCTGCGGACCCTGCTCCCGGCGGGCCGCGGCTGCGGCCTCCTCTTCCTTGCGCTTCATCGGGTTGCCGCTCTTGCGCTTGCCCTTGGCCTGCTTGACCTGCTTCTTCTGCCGGCCGGGGCCGCCGCCCATCCCGGGGATGCCGGGCATGCCCGGCATGCCGCCGCCCTGGGCCATGCGGGACATCATCTTGCGGGCCTCGAAGAACCGCTCGACCAGCGACTTGACGGCGCTGACCTCGGTGCCGGAGCCCTTGGCGATACGGGCACGGCGCGAGCCGTTGATGAGCGTCGGGTCCTGACGCTCGGCCGGGGTCATCGACTTGATGATCGCGGCGGTGCGGTCGACGTCGCGCTCGTCGATGTTGTTGATCTGGTCCTTGATCTGCCCCATGCCGGGCAGCATGCCGAGCAGCTTGGAGATGGAGCCCATCTTGCGGACCTGCTCCATCTGGGCCAGGAAGTCGTCGAGCGTGAACTCCTTGGGGCCCTTGGCGAGCTTGGCCGCCATCTTCTCGGCCTCGGCCTGCGAGAAGGTCTTCTCGGCCTGCTCGATCAGGGTGAGCATGTCACCCATGTCGAGGATCCGGCCCGCCATGCGGTCGGGGTGGAACGCGTCGAACTCGTCGAGCTTCTCGCCGTTCGAGGCGAACATGATCTGCTTGCCGGTGACGTGCGCGATGGAGAGCGCGGCACCACCGCGTGCGTCGCCGTCGAGCTTGGAGAGCACGACGCCGTCGAAGCCGACACCGTCGCGGAAGGCCTCGGCGGTGTTGACCGCGTCCTGACCGATCATGGCGTCGACGACGAAGAGGATCTCGTCGGGGCTGACGGCGTCGCGGATGTCCGCGGCCTGCTGCATCAGCTCGGCGTCGATGCCGAGTCGGCCGGCGGTGTCGACGACGACGATGTCGTACTGCTTGGTCCGCGCGTACTCGACGGAGTCCTTCGCGACCTGGACCGGGTCGCCGACGCCGTTGCCGGGCTGGGGCGCGTACACGGCCACGCCGGCGCGCTCGGCGACGACGCTCAGCTGGTTGACGGCGTTGGGGCGCTGGAGGTCGCACGCGACCAGCAGCGGGGCGTGGCCCTGGCCCTTCAGCCAGAGACCGAGCTTTCCGGCGAGGGTGGTCTTACCGGCACCCTGGAGACCGGCCAGCATGATCACGGTGGGGGCGGTCTTGGCGAAGCGCAGCCGCCGGGTCTCGCCGCCGAGGATGGTGACGAGCTCGTCATTGACGATCTTCAGGACCTGCTGGCCCGGGTTCAGGGCCTTGCTGACCTCTTCACCGCGCGCGCGTTCCTTGACGTTCGCGATGAAGGAGCGGACGACCGGGAGGGCGACGTCGGCCTCGAGGAGCGCGATACGGATTTCCCGGGCCGCTGCGTCGATGTCAGCCTCGGACAGCCGGCCTTTGCCGCGCAGGCCCTTGAAGGTATTCGCCAAGCGGTCGGAGAGCGTATCGAACACGGTGGTCGCGATTCCTCGGGTCGGGGGTGTTGTGGTCGTCCCCCAGGGTATCGGGCCCTTCCCCCATCCGGGGACCTGCCTGCTCCTGGTGCGGTTCCGCCGCCGCGCGGAGCTTCCCCCCGCCCGCCCTGCAGCCGTTTCCCGGGGCTCCGCCCCGGCCCCCGCCCCTCAACGCCGGGGAGGCCGAGAAATCCGGCCTCCCCGGCGTTTTCGAGCAGCGGCGGGGGGCTAGGACAGGGCCACCTGCACCGCCGAGGCCAGAGCGGCCGCCTCCGCGGGTTCCAGGGGCTTGCCCTCCGCGGTGGTCACGTACAGCGTGTCCACGGCGTTCGCGCCCAGCGTGGAGACGTGCGCGCTGCGGACGCGGACGCCCGCCGACTCCAGGGCCCGGCCGATCCGGTGCAGCAGGCCGACGGCATCGGGCGCGCGGACCTCCAGGACCGTGGCCAGGGAGGAGACGTCCGGGACCACCGTCACCCGGGGCGGCGGCGGGACCACCCCGCGGCGGCGCGGGTACGCCCCCTCGCGGTCCGCGAGCTTCGCCGGGACGTCCAGCGAACCGTCCAGGGCGCGGATCAGGTCGGTACGGAGCCGGGCGGCCTGCGGCAGCGCTCCGTACTCCGCCGCCACCCGCCAGCGCAGCACCAGGACCTCCCCCAGCCGGTCCGGGAGCTCCATGGAGCGCAGGTCGGCGGCCCGTACGGTGAGCCGGTGCAGGGCCAGCACCCCGGCCGCCGCGGGGAGGACCCCGGGCTGGTCGGGTACGGCGACGACGAGGTCCACGCCGACCGCGTCCTCCTCCTGGCGGGCCTGGAGGGCCAGGACCGGCTCCCCGGTGCGCAGGGCCTCCACCGCCAGCCGTTCCTGTTCGGTGGTCGGGATCTCCGGTTCACCGGCCGCCGGGGCCGTGCCGCGCAGCACGGCGGCGACCCGGGCGACGAGGTCCGCCACGAGCGATCCCCGCCATGCGCTCCACGCCGCCGGCCCGGTGGCCAGGGCGTCCGCCTCGGTCAGGGCGTGCAGTATCTCCAGCGTGCCCACCGAGCCCACGGCGTCGGCGACCGCGCGGACCGTGGCCGGGTCGTCCAGGTCGCGCCGGGTCGCGGTGTCGATCAGCAGCAGGTGGTGCCGTACGAGCGCCCCCAGCACGGCGACGTCCTGCGGGTCGAAGCCGATCCGGGCGGCGACGTCGCGGGCGATGGTCTCGCCGGCCACCGAGTGGTCGCCGGGCCAGCCCTTGCCGATGTCGTGCAGGAGCGCGGCCATCAGGAGCAGGTCGGGACGGCCGACCCGGCGGGTGAGGGCCGAGGCCCGTACCGCCGTCTCGATCAGGTGCCGGTCCACCGTCCAGGTGTGGACGGGATTGCGCTGCGGGCGGCAGCGGACCCGCTCCCAGTCCGGGAGCAGCCGCGTGATCAGCCCTTCCGCCTCCAGGGCCTCCCATACGGCCACCGTCGGCTCCCCCGCCCCCAGCAGGGTCAGCAGCTGTTCCCGCGCCTCGGCGGGCCAGGGCACCGGGAGCGCCTTCGCCTGCGCCGCGAGTCTGCGCACGGCGTGCAGGGAGACGGGCAGACCCGCCTGCGCGGCAGCGGCGGCGAACCGCAGGGCGAGTACGGGATCGCGGTCGGGGCGCGCGGCCAGGGCCAGGACGGCCTCCCCGTCGGACTCCACGACGCCCTCGGCCAGCGGGGCCCGCGCGGTCGCCCGGTCGCCGCGGGCGCCCAGCAGTCCGCGCAGCCTGGGCCGGGCGGCACGGGCCCGCAGGACGCGCCCGACCTCCCGCCAGGTCACGTCGCCGGCGTACGCGACGACCCGCGCGGCCTCGTACACCTCGCGCAGCAGCGCGTCCGCGTCGAGCAGTCCGAGCCGGTCGGCGACCTGGTCCTGTTCCTGGAGCGAGAGCCGGTCGGTGGCCCGGCCGGTCACCAGGTGCAGGGCGTCGCGGGTGTCCAGGAGCCGTCGGCGGGCCTCGGCGAGGCCCTCGCGCGGGGCGTCGGCCAGCCAGGACGCGGCGACGGCCCGCAGCGCAGTGACGTCGCGCAGGCCCCCGCGGGCCTCCTTGAGGTCGGGTTCGAGCAGGAAGCGGAGTTCCCCGGCCCGCTCGGCGCGTTCCCGGCACAGGGAATGCAGCTCGGGGAGCCGCCTGGCCGCCTGGTTGCGCCAGTCGGCCAGTACGGAGGTGCGCAGGCCGGCGAGGAGTCCGGCGTCACCGGCGACCGTGCGGGCGTCCAGCAGGCCGAGGTGCACCTTCAGGTCCTCGGCGGCGGTCCTGCGGGCCTCGCCGGGGGTCCGTACCGAGTGGTCGAGGGCGAGGCCGAGGTCCCACACCGGGTACCAGAGGCGGTCGGCCAGCGCGCTCAGGGCCCGCGGCTCCGCCTTGCCGTCGTGCAGCAGCACCAGGTCGAGGTCGCTGCGGGGGGAGAGCTCGGCCCGCCCGTAGCCCCCGACGGCCACCAGGGTGGCGCCGCGGACGCCCGTCTCCCGTGCGGCGGTCGTGAACAGGGCGTTCAGCCATTCGTCGGTCAGCCCGGCCAGGGCGGAACGCCGCGAAGGCCCGGACTGCGACTCCTGGAGGAGTCGCAGCCGGGCCGCGGCGTATCCGCTGGGTCCCGAGTCGGCCGTGTGGTCCGTGTTCTCTTCGACGCTCGTCACCCAGGAGCTCCCGTCACCTAGAGCGCGTCAGCGCCGCGCTCGCCGGTGCGGACCCGTACGACCGAGTCCACGGGGACGCTCCACACCTTGCCGTCACCGATCTTGCCGGTGGCCGCCGCGCTCACGATCACCCGGATCAGTTCCTCGGCGTCGGAGTCGTCGACCAGGACCTCGATGCGGATCTTGGGGACGAGGTCGACCTGGTACTCGGCACCGCGGTAGACCTCGGTGTGACCGCGCTGGCGGCCGTAGCCGCTGGCCTCGGTGACCGTGAGTCCCTGCACTCCGAAGGCCTGGAGGGCTTCCTTGATCTCGTCCAGCTTGTGCGGCTTGACGATCGCGGTGATCAGCTTCATGCGTCAACCTTCTTGCTCGCGGCGGAGGGGGTGGGTGCGGCGGTGCTCCGCGAGGCGGCTCCGCCACCGGCTCCGCTGAAGTCGTAGGCCGTCTCGGCGTGCTCGACCTGGTCGATACCGGCGACCTCGTCGTCCTCGGACACCCGCATCCCGATCGTCTTGTCGAGGAGGAAGGCGAGGAGCGCCGATGCCACCAGAGAGTAGGCGAGGACGGCGAAGACGCCGATGGCCTGCTTGCCGAGCTGTTCCAGACCGCCGCCGTAGAAGAGGCCGGCCACGTCGGACTGGACCCCGCCGGTGGCGAAGAGGCCGACGAGCAGGGAGCCGACGACACCGCCGACGAGGTGGACGCCGATCACGTCGAGGGAGTCGTCGTAGCCGAACTTGTACTTGAGGCCCACGGCCATGGCGCACAGCAGACCGGCGATGGCGCCGACGGCGATCGCGCCGAGCGGGCTGACGGCACCGCCCGAGGGGGTGATGGCGACGAGGCCGGCGACCGCGCCGGAGGCGGCGCCGAGGGTGGTGAAGGAGCCGTGGCGCAGCTTCTCGTAGCCGAGCCAGGCGAGCATGGCGGCTGCGGTGGCGACCTGGGTGTTGACGAACATGACCGCGCCGACGCCGTCGTCGTTGCCGAGCCAGGAGCCCGCGTTGAAGCCGAACCAGCCGAACCACAGGAGACCGGCGCCGAGCATCACGAGGGGGAGGCTGTGCGGGCGCATCGGGTCCTTCTTGAAGCCGACCCGCTTGCCGATGACCAGGATCACGCCGAGGGCGGCGGCGCCGGCGTTGATGTGGACGGCGGTGCCGCCCGCGAAGTCGATGACGCCGAGCTCGAAGAGCCAGCCGCCGGCGCCCCAGACCCAGTGGGCGACGGGGAAGTAGACGACGGTGACCCACAGGGCCGTGAACAGGACCCAGGCGCCGAACTTCACCCGGTCGGCCAGCGCACCGCTGATCAGGGCGGGGGTGATGACGGCGAACATCAGCTGGAAGACGGCGAAGACGTAGACCGGGATGGTGTAGCCGTCCCACAGCTCGGTGATCCCGATGCCGCTGAGGCCGACGTAGTCGGAGTTCCAGCCGATGAGGGAACCGGAATCGGTGCCGAAGGCGAGGCTGAAGCCGTAGAGGACCCACAGGATCGTGACGATCCCGAGGCTGATGAAGCTCATCATCAGCATGTTGAGGCTGCTCTTGACGCGGACCATGCCTCCGTAGAAGAAGGCGAGTCCCGGGGTCATCAGCATGACCAGGGCGGAGCAGATGAGCATGAACCCGGTGTTCGCGGCAGACAGCGTCGGGGCGTCTGCCGCGAGGGTCGTGATGGCTGATGCCATCGGCGTCTCCTCGTCGTCGGTACGTTCGCGTGCGGGCGATCGTGAAAACCTGAGCGGCGTAAAAGGGGTGTCCGGCCGGGCCGGGGAAGCTGGCCGGTTAATGACCCCGAGATTCGCGCAGGCCGGTTTCCGGCGGCGCCGCTCGGTGTTTCGCGCCGATGACGAAGGCATCCGTGGTGTTACGACGTGGTGAACGCGGCAATGGCCGATCAGGGAGCCACGACGGTGGGCAGCCCCCTCCGCGGGAGCGGCGCCCGCTCGGGCTCGAAAAGGGTGGGCCGGCCGCGGCAGCACCCGGATGTCCTGGCTGGGGGAGCCTGATCGGGCTTCACGGGGTGACTGCCGCGGCCGGGGCCTCGGGGGACGGCCGTGCGGGCCGTCAGACGGCCTCCGCGGCTTCGGGGAGCCGGGAGGCGAGGTGGTCGGTGAGCCGGCGCACCTCGGCGACGTCGCCGTACTCACGGGCGGCGGTGTCGACGGTCTTGCGCAGGCGGGTGTTCACCCGTTCGGACCGCACCTTTCCCGCCACGTCGAGGGCCCGGTCGACGAGGGAGGCGGCCTGCTCGGGCTCGCGCTGGAGCAGGTGCACGGTGGCCATGCCGATGAGGTTGAGGGCGTAGGAGCGCTGGTGCTCCTGGTCCTTCTCGAAGAGCTCGACGGCCCGTTCCATGACGGGCTCGGCGAGGGAGGCGTACATGGGGCTGCGCCCGGCCACGTAGGCCAGGTCCCGGTACGAGTGGGAGTTCTCGCCGTTGAGCTCCGCCTCGGAGAAGAAGCGGATCCAGTCGGGTTCGGGCTCGCCCGCGAAGCCGACGTCGGAGAAGGTGTCCTCGGCCATCCGTACGGCCCGCTTGCAGCGGCTGGGCTGGCCCATGTTGGCGTACGCGCGGGCCTCCATCGCATACAGCATGGCCTGGGTGCGCGGGCCCGCGCAGTCGCGGCTGCCGTACTGCGCGAGGTGGATGAGTTCCAGGGCGTCCTCGGGGCGGCCCAGGTGGATCATCTGGCGGCTCATGCTGGAGAGGATGTACGAGCCGAGCGGCTTGTCCCCGCCCTCCTTGGCGGCGTGCAGCGCGAGCACGAAGTACTTCTGCGCGGTGGGGTGCAGGCCGATGTCGTAGCTCATCCAGCCGGCCAGTTCGGCCAGTTCGGCGGCGACCTTGAAGAGCCGCTTCATGACCGGGGCCGGGTGGTTCTCCTGGAGCAGGTCGGTGACCTCGTGGAGCTGGCCCACGACGGCCTTGCGGCGCAGTCCGCCCCCGCACTGGGCGTCCCACTGGCGGAACATGACGGTGGTGGCGTCGAGGAGGTCGAGTTCCGGTACGGAGAGCCGGGGTGGGCGGTGGCCGCCGAGGGCGCCCGTCGGCCCCGCCCCGCGCGGTCCCGGGTCGGCGGCCGGTACCGGGACGAGCCAGCGCTGCATGGGCTCGATGAGGGCGGGGCCGGCGGAGAGGGCGAGCGACGTCCCGAGGAAGCCGCGGCGCGCCAGCATCAGGTCGCTGCGGGAGAACTCGCCGAGCAGTTCGACGGTCTGCGGGCCGGCCCAGGGCAGGTCGACCCCGGAGACGGAGGGGGTCTGGTGGGCGGTGCGCAGGCCGAGCTGCTCGATGGCGACGACGGAGCCGAAGCGCTCGGAGAACAGCTCGGACAGGATGCGCGGGACGGGCTCGCGGGGCTGTTCACCGTCGAGCCAGCGGCGCACCCGGGAGGTGTCCGTGCTGATGTGGTGGGCGCCCATCTGGCGGGCCCGGCGGTTGACCTGCCTGGCCAGCTCGCCCTTGGACCAGCCGCTGCGGACGAACCACGAGGTCAGCTGGTCATTGCGCGCAGCAGCATCCTCGATCGTTCCGCTTGCGCCGTTGCCGCTCACTGGAACGCCCCCATCCGCTCAGCCTCTTCCACACGAAACCCTGGCCGGGGCGCCGTGCGCCACCACGGACCTTCACAGGTCCTTCACGTATTGCCTCCGGCATACCCACGGATGGGCCGCCTTCGGTTTCGTGTACCGAAAGTAATCCTACGATCACCCCTGCCGCGAGGTCGATTCCAGAAACGCCACCATTCGCCACCCCTTCGAATGAACTAGCCACCGGCCAGGCGCGATTCACTTGACACCGAGGTGAAAGCGGATCGGTTGGACTGGAGTGCGCTCGGGGCGCGCGCGGCGAGGAGTGCGCCGGGCGGCATCGGAGGTCACCCCGCGGCGGGGCCACCGGCAGAGGTCCCGCCGAGGTCGTCACCACCTGCTTCGTAACCACCGGAACGTCCGACCCGTTGGAGGGGGCATGGGCATGGGCTTCACGATCGGCAGCAGCCGCGGCACCAAGGAGTTCCGCTCCGCCACCCGGCGCCGCGGCCGGACCTCGGAGTGCACGGCGGTGGCGGAGTACACCGGACTGTGGGGCTGGGACGTGGTCCCCGGCGCCCGCGCCGCGGCGCCCGCCCGCGACTGCTCCTGCGGGGACGCACAGTGCACCGCGCCCGGGGCGCATCCGCTGGCCTTCGCCCCCACGGTCCCGGCCGGAGCCACCCTGGACGAGGTCACCGAGGCCTGGAGCGAGTACCCGGGCGCCGCCGTACTGCTCCCCGTGGGCCGCGTCTTCGATGTCATCGAGGTCTCCGAGGAGGCCGGACGGCGCGCGCTGGTGCGGCTGGAGCGGATGGGCCTGCCGCTGGGTCCGGTCATCGTCACCGCCGACGGCCGGGCGCAGTTCTTCGTGGCCCCGGGCGCGGCGGCCGAGCTGCCCCAGCTGCTGTACCGGATGGGCTGGGACGACGCCGACCTCGACCTGCGGGCCCTCGGCCGGGGCGCCTTCGTGACGGCGCCGCCCTCCGACCGGGCCGGCCTCGGCCAGGTCTGCTGGCTGCGCCCGCCCGCGCTCGACTCCGCCGGGGGCCCGCCCCAGGCCCGGCTGCTGCTCGGGACCCTCGCCTACATCTGCCACCGGTTCCGCCGGTAGCGGCCGGGCCGGTCCCCCGCCGGACATGACGGTGCCCCCGCATTCCGTACGGAACGCGGGGGCAGTGGTGTCCGTGGGGACTGCGCTCAGTCGCCGATCAGGGCGTCCACGAACGCCTCCGGCTCGAAGGGCGCCAGGTCGTCCGGGCCCTCACCGAGGCCGATGAGCTTGACCGGCACGCCCAGCTCGCGCTGGACGGCGACGACGATGCCGCCCTTGGCGGTGCCGTCGAGCTTGGTGAGCACGATGCCGGTGATGTCCACGACCTCGGCGAAGACGCGGGCCTGGGTCAGGCCGTTCTGCCCGGTGGTGGCGTCCAGGACGAGCAGGATCTCGTCCAGCGGACCGTGCTTCTCCACGACGCGCTTGACCTTGCCGAGCTCGTCCATCAGGCCGGTCTTGGTGTGCAGGCGGCCGGCGGTGTCGATGAGCACCACGTCGGCGCCCTCGGCGATGCCCTCCTTGACCGCGTCGTAGGCGATCGAGGCCGGGTCGCCGCCCTCGGGGCCGCGCACGGTACGGGCGCCGACGCGCTCGCCCCAGGTCTGCAGCTGGTCGGCGGCGGCGGCGCGGAAGGTGTCGGCCGCGCCGAGCACCACGCTGCGGCCGTCGGCGACGAGCACCCGGGCCAGCTTGCCGGTGGTGGTGGTCTTACCGGTGCCGTTGACACCGACGACCATGATCACGCCGGGGGTGTCCTCGCCGCTCTCCGTCTTGACGGCGCGGTCGAAGTCGGTGCCGACCAGGGTCAGCAGCTCCTCCTTGAGCAGGGTGCGCAGGTCCGCCGGGGTGCGGGTGCCCAGCACCTTGACCCGCTCGCGGAGCCGGTCCACCAGCTCCTGGGTCGGCACGACACCGACGTCGGCGATGAGGAGGGTCTCCTCGATCTCCTCCCAGGTGTCCTCGTCGAGGTGCTCCCGCGAGAGCAGCGTGAGCAGCCCCTTGCCGAGGGAGTTCTGCGACCGGGCGAGGCGGGCGCGCAGCCGGACCAGGCGGCCGGCGGTGGGCTCGGGCACCTCGATCGCGGGCGCGGCCGGAGCCACGGGTTCGGCGACCGGCTCCTCGACGGGAGCTGCGGCCTCCGGGAGCCCGACCTCCTCGATCGTGCGGCGCGGCTCTTCCGCCGTCTCTACGGCGTCCTCCCCCACCTGCGGCTCGGCAGGCGGGGCAGTGATGGTCGGCGTGCTCGGCGGTGCCGGGGGCAGCTGCTTCTTCTTGCGGCTGCTGACCACGAGCCCGCTGATCGCGCCGACCGCGACCAGGGCGATGACTACAGCAAGGATGAGGATGTCCATAACCCCCCCAGTATCGGCCACGGCCACCCCGGAGCCGGGAACCCGGGCGTTCGGACCGGGACGTAAGGCTCTGTTTGTGGTTTTACCGGCACATCTACGATGATGGGCGACTTCCCCTCACACCTCCCAGGGAGCAGCCGCATGCCTGCCGAGCCCGCCGACGGCGGAACCGAATCCGTGCTGGAGACCCGCGGTCTGGAGCCCGTCCCGGACGGCGAGCGCGGCGGCCGGGTCCGCGAGCTCGTCCCCACCTGGGTCGCCGCCAACATCAGCGTGCTGCTGCTGACCATGGGCGCGGGACTGGTGATCTCCAACGGGCTCAACATCTGGCAGGTGCTGGTCGTCGCGGCCGTCGCCCCGGTGGTCTCGTACGGGATGGTCGGGCTGATATCGATCTCCGGCAAGCGCGGCGGGGCTCCGGGCATGGCGCTCTCGCGGGCGGTGTTCGGGCAGCGCGGCAACCTCTTCCCGGGCGCGCTGATCTGGGTGGCCCGCTGGGGCTGGGAGACCATCAACGCCGTCAGCGGCGCCTACGCGGTGCTGACCGTGCTGGACCTGCTCTTCGGGATCAGGAGCAACACCGCGCTGATCGTCGTCACCCTGCTGTTCTTCGTGGGCTGCACCTTCATGGTCTCGGGCCTGGGCATCAACGCGCTGCGCGTCTGCTCGAAGTGGTCGACGTACCTCTTCGGCGGTTTCAGCGTCCTCGTGCTCGGATACCTCGTCTTCACCACGGACTGGTCCGCCGTCTTCGGCAAGCCGGCCGGCTCCACGGCGATGATGATCGCGGGCATCGGCACCATCGCGGCCGGCGGCATCAGCTGGGTGCCCTCGGGCCCCGACTTCACCCGCTACCTGCCGCGCACCGCCTCCTCCCGGGCCCTGGTCGGCGCGACCGTCGGCGGCGCCGGCGTGGTCGTGCTCCCGATGGTCCTGATGGGCGCGGTCATGGCGGTCGGCACCCCGGACCTGGCCACCGCGCAGGACCCGGTCTCCTTCATCGGCGAGCTGCTCCCCACCTGGATCGCGGTCCCGTACCTGCTCATCGCGCTCGTCGGCATGCTGCTGATCAACTCGATGTCCATGTACTCGGCCGGGTTCACCGCGCAGACCCTGGGGATCAAGGTCCCGCGCGCCTGGGCGGTCAGCGTCAACGCGATCATCAGCCTGGTCTTCGGCTTCCTGCTGATGGTGGTCGCGACCAGCTTCTTCGGCTCGTTCATCTCCTTCCTGACCCTGCTGGCCGTGGCCTTCTCCGCGTGGATCGGCGTCTTCGGCGTGGACATGCTGCGCCGCCCGGCCTACGACGGACCCGCGCTGCTGGACACCACGCGGACCAGTGCCTACTGGTACCGGGGCGGCTTCGCCTGGCAGGCGATGACCGCGTGGGCCCTCGCCCTGCTGGTGGGGCTGCTGTTCACCGAGGTGGACTGGTTCGGCGGGCCGCTCGCCGGCACCTGGATCGGCCGCAACGGCCTGGGCTGGGTGGCCGGCATCGTGACCTCCGGCGTGCTGTACGCCGTACTGCCCCGCACGGCGCCCGCCGGTCCGGCCCCAGCGCCGGAGCAGGAGACCGTGCCCGAGCCCGAGCCCGAGCCCGCCGGATCCCTGTCCAACTGACGCAACGTCAGCTAACGTCCCCCTTCGCCAGCCCACCCCATCCGGCGAAGGGGGACTTCTTCATGCCCGTCACCGTGGCCCGCTTCAATCTCGTCGACCCGAACGGCACCCCCGAGTCCCTCTCCGCCCGCTACAGGGCGGCCCTGGAGATGGCCCGGTACGCGGACGACCGCGGCATCGACACCATCCAGACCGAGGAGCATCACGGCACCGCCAACAACTGGCTGCCCTCCCCCTTCGCCTTCGCGGGCGCGGTCTTCGGCGCCACCCGCCGGATCGCCGTCACCGTCTCGGCGATCATCGGCCCGCTGTACGACCCGCTGAGGGTGGCCGAGGACATCGCCGTCCTCGACCTGCTGAGCGGGGGCCGTCTGGTCACGGTCGCGGGCATCGGCTACCGCCCCGAGGAGTACGAGCAGCACGGCGTGGAGTGGGGCCGGCGCGGCCGGCTCCAGGACGAGCTGCTGGAGACCCTGCTGAAGGCGTGGACCGGCGAGCCCTTCGAGTTCCGCGGCCGCACGGTACGGGTCACCCCGACGCCGTTCACCCGGCCGCACCCGCTGCTGCTGGTCGGCGGCAGTTCCGAGGCGGCGGCCCGCCGCGCGGCCCGGCTGGGGCTGCCGTTCTTCCCCAGCGCGCACCTGCCGGAGCTGGAGGCGTACTACACCGCGCGGCTGGCGGAGTACGGCACGGAGGGGTTCTGCATGATGCCCGCGGCCGAGACCCCGCTGCTCCACATCGCGGAGGACCCGGACCGGGTCTGGGCCGAGCACGGCGAGCGCTTCCTGCACGAGGCCGGCATGTACGCGTCCTGGCAGTCCAAGGACATCCGCAGCGCCGTACGGTCGGGCGCGCGCTCGGTGGCGGAGCTGCGTGCGGAGGGCGTCTACCGCATCCTCACCCCGGACGAGGCGGTCGCGTACGGCCGGGCCGCGGGCGAGGCGGGCAACCTCGTCCTGCACCCGCTGTGCGGCGGGATGCCGCTGGACGAGGGCTGGCGCAGCCTGCACCTGCTCTGCGAACAGGTACTGCCCCGGCTCAAGGGCTGAGCCGGGGCAGTATCGAGGAGAAGGGGTATTGGCGGGGGTGGTTACCCCATCTCCTCCAGCGCCTTGCCCTTGGTCTCCGGCACCCACTTGAGGATGAACGGGATCGAGAGCAGGGCGAAGGCCGTGTAGATCACGTAGGCACCGGACAGGTTCCAGTCCGAGAGCGTCGGGAAGCTGACGGTGATGACCCAGTTGGCGATCCACTGGGCGGCGGCGGCCACACCGAGGGCGGCGGCCCGGATGCGGCCCGGGAACATCTCGCCGAGCAGCACCCAGACGACCACGCCCCAGGACAGGGCGAAGAAGAGGACGAAGCAGTTGGCGGCGACGAGGGCCACGATGCCCTGGGCGTGCGGCAGGGAGATGTCGTCGCCGACTCCGGACTTGTACGAGAAGGCCCACGCGGCCAGGCCCAGCGAGATCGACATGCCGACGGAGCCGATGAGCGCGAGGGGCTTGCGGCCGATCCGGTCCACGAAGATCATCGCGATCACCGTACCGATGATGTTCACGACCGAGGTCTCGAAGGAGTACAGGAACGAGGCGCTCGGGTCGATGCCGACCGACTGCCACAGCGAGGAGCTGTAGTAGAAGATCACGTTGATGCCGACCAGCTGCTGGAAGAGCGAGAGGCCGATACCGACCCAGACGATGGGCAGGAAGCCGAAGCGGCCGCCGAGCAGGTCCTTGAAGGTGGACTTGTGCTCGGAGCGCATCGCGTGCTCGATCTCGGCGACGCGCCCGTCCAGGTCGATCTTCGAACCCTCGACCTCGGTCAGCACCTTCCTGGCCTCGTCGTTGCGGCCGACGGAGATCAGGAAGCGGGGGGACTCCGGGATGACGAAGGACATCAGTCCGTAGAGGGCGGCCGGGACGACCATGACGCCCAGCATCCACTGCCAGGCCTCCAGGCCCGCGATGTCGCCGCGCTGGTCCCCGTCGGCGAGGTTCAGGATGGCCCAGTTGACGAGCTGGGAGACGGCGATGCCGATGACGATGGCCGCCTGCTGGAAGGAGGCGAGCCGGCCGCGGTAGGCGGGCGGGGACACCTCCGCGATGTAGGCGGGGCCGATCACGGAGGCCATGCCGATGCCGAAGCCGCCGATCACGCGCCACATGGCGAGATCCCAGAGGGCGAACGGGACGGCCGAACCGATGGCGCTCGCGGTGAAGAGGAGGGCCGCGATCTGCATGCAGCGGATTCGGCCGATCCGGTCGGCGAGACGGCCCGCGGTGGCAGCACCGAACGCGCAGCCGATCAGCGCGGCGGCGATCACCTGGGCGAGCGCCTCCGAGCCGACGTCGAAGCGCTCGCGGATCGCGACGACGGCGCCGTTGATGACGGAACTGTCGTACCCGAAGAGGAAGCCGCCCATCGCCGCGGCCGCGGCGATGAAGATGACGTGGCCGAGGTGCTCGGGCTGGGGCGAGGATCCGCCGCCCGGCGCCGAGGCCCGCGATGTGCTGCTGGTCAAGGTGTGCTCCGTGGGGGTTTCGTCCGTCCTCACAGTGGCGCACAGTTCAAGATCGGGCACCACTCGAAGGCGGGAGACAGCGGAGTGAGCCTATGCGTTCAGTTCCTGAAGTCAATACTTTGCGTGAAGTTCACGTATCCCCGAGATTGCCAGCTTTGAATTCACTTCTTGAATCGACCTGGCTCAGCGCAGCCGCTGGCTGATGACCTTCGACACCCCGTCGCCCTGCATGGAGACGCCGTAGAGGGCGTCCGCGACCTCCATCGTCCGCTTCTGGTGCGTGATGACGATCAGCTGCGAGCTCTCCTGGAGCTCCTCCATGATCCGGATCAGCCGCTGCAGGTTGGTGTCGTCGAGCGCCGCCTCGACCTCGTCCATGACGTAGAACGGGCTGGGGCGTGCCTTGAAGATGGACACCAGCAGGGCCACGGCGGTCAGCGAGCGTTCGCCGCCGGAGAGCAGCGACAGCCGCTTGACCTTCTTGCCCGGCGGACGGGCCTCCACGTCGACGCCGGTGGCCAGCATGTTGTCGGGATCGGTCAGGACCAGCCGGCCCTCGCCACCGGGGAACAGCCGCGAGAACACCCCCTCGAACTCCCGGGCCGTGTCCCGGTACGCCTCGGTGAACACCTGCTCGACGCGCTGGTCGACCTCCTTCACCACTTGAAGGAGATCGGCCCTCGTCTTGCGGAGATCCTCCAGCTGCTCACTGAGGAACCGGTGGCGCTCCTCCAGCGCCGCGAACTCCTCCAGAGCGAGCGGATTGACCTTGCCGAGCTGCTGGTAGGCACGCTCGGCCGCCTTGAGCCGCTTCTCCTGCTGCGCGCGGACGAAGGGCCCTGGCCGGTTGCGCGGGTGCTGCGGGTCCTCCGGCAGCGTCTCGCCCTCTGCGGCCGGGGACGGGGGCACCGGCTGGTCGGGGCCGTACTCGGCGACCAGCCCGGCGACCGCCATGCCGAACTCCTCCAGCGCCCTGGCCTCCAGCGCCTCGATGCGCAGCCGCTGCTCCGCCCCGAGCACCTCGCCGCGGTGGACGGAGTCGGTGAGCTTGTCCAGCTCCCCCTTCACTTCCCGGCCGCGGTTGCGCGCCTCGCCGAGCTCCCGCTCGGCGACCGCCTTCGCCCGTTCGGCCGCCAAACGCTCCTCGTCGGCCCTGCGGAGCGAGACCTCCACGTGCGCGAGGAGCTGGCGGGACCCGTCGGCCACCGCCCCGGCCACCTCCGCCTCGTGGCGCAGCCGCGCACGGCGGCGCTCGGCGCGGGCCCTGGCCTCGCGCTCCGCCCGGGCCGCGCGGTCGAGTGAATCCGCCCGTCCGGCCAGCGCCCTGACCCGCTCCTCATGGGTCCTCAGCTGGAGCCGGGCCTCCATCTCGGTCTGCCGGGCGTTGGCCCCGTCGGCCGCGAGCCGGTCCCGCCGGGAGCCGTCCGGCTCCTCGTCCACCGGCATCTCCTCGGCGGTCGCGAGCCGCTCCGCGCACTCCTCCACCTCGGCCAGCGCCTGCTCCAGCGCGTCCTGGGCCCTGGCCGCGGCGGCGGCGCTGCGCTCGGCCTCGCCCGCGGCGCCCTTCGCCTGGCCGGCCAGCCGCCCGAGCTGCTGGGCGACCCCGGCCCGGGCCTGTTCCGCGGCGCGCCGCCGCTCGGCGAGCTCCTCGACCAGGGCGGCCGCCTCCTGACGGCGTGCCCGGGCGGTCTCCTGGGCCGCGCCCAGCTCCTCGCACCGTACGCCGAGCCCGGCCAGCTCGCCCGTGGCCTCGTCGACGGCGGCCTGTACCTCGATCAGGCTGGGGGCCCCGGCGGAGCCGCCGTGCGCGAGGTGCGCCCCGAGGACGTCGCCGTCGAGGGTCACGGCCACCGCGTCGGGCCGCTGGGCGAGGAGCGCCTCGGCCTCGTCCAGCGTCCCGACCACGACGTGGTCCCGCAGCACCCACCCGACGGCCCGCCGCACCTCGGCGTCCCCGCCGACCAGTTCGGCGGCCGGTACGGGCGCAGCCGCGGGTCCACCCCCGGGGACCGGGGAAGGGACCGGGCCCGCCGGAGCGGCGCCGCCCGTGCCCACCGGGAGCGGCGGCGCGGGCACGGGCAGATCCCCGTCCCGCGACGGGGCGGGCCGGGGCACCGCTCCCCCGGACGCGGACCCGGCACCGGAGTCGTCCCCGGGGCCGGCCGAGGCCTGGCCCGGAAGGACGGGCGCCGCCGGGGCGATCAGCAGGGTGGCGCGGCCCGCGTCCGTCTCGCGGAGGTGGCGGATCGCCCCGGCCGCCGCCCCCGGGGAAGCCACCGCCAGCGCGTCCGCGGCCGAGCCCAGCGCGGCCGCCACCGCGACCTCGTACCCGGGGGTCACCGAGAGCCGCTGCGCCGCCGGTCCCAGCAGCCCGGCCAGCCGCTCCCGCGCCGCGAGCAGCGCGCCCGTACCGTCCTTGCGGCGCAGCCCGAGCGCGAGGGCGTCCCGGCGCGCCGAGACGGCCGCCCGGGAACGTTCCGCCCCGGTCAGGGCGTCCCGCGCCGCGGACAGACCTGCCTCGGCGGCCGCCAGCTCCGCCCGTGCGGCCTCGTGGTCCGTGTCGGCGGACGGGTCGCCCTGGCTCCCGACCTCTTCGGCCAGCGCCTCGTACTCCTCCTGCGCGGCGGCGGCCCGGGACTGCGCCGCGTCCCGCGCCGCGACGAGCCGGTCGATCTCCGCCTGCGCCGCCCCCGCGCGGGAGCGGGCCGCGCCGAGCCGGCCCGTCAGCCGGGCCAGCCCCTCGCGCCGGTCGGCGATGGCCCGGGCGGCGTCCCGCAGCCGCCGCTCCTCCTCGGCCAGCGCCCGCTCCAGCTCCGCCCGGTGCTCGGCAGTGTCCTCCAGCGCCCGTGAGGCCGCCTCCAGAGCCGCCGTCAGTTCCGCCTCCTGCTCGCGGATCCGCGCGGCCTCCCGCTCCATGCCGTCGGGGTCCCTCGAATCCGCGCCGCGCCGCTCCTCCTCCGCCGGGGCCGTCGCGCTCCTGACCCGCGCGTCCGCCAGGGACGCGGTCCCCCGGACGCGTTCGGCGAGCTGCGACAGCTCGTACCAGGTCTGCTGCGCCCGCTGCAGCCGCGGTGCCAGCTCCCGTACCGCCTCCTCCAGCTCCGCCTCGCGCCGCAGCGCATCCGTGAGCCGGGCCTCGGCGGCCTCCTTGCGCTCCTTGAGCGCAGCCTCGTCGGCGATCTCCGCGTCGAGCGCGCGCCGCAGCGTGACCAGGTCGTCGGCGAGCAGCCTCAGCCGCGCGTCGCGCAGGTCCGCCTGGATGACGGCCGCCCGCCGGGCGACGGCGGCCTGCCGTCCCAGGGGCTTGAGCTGGCGCCGCAGCTCGTCGCCCAGGTCCTGGACGCGCGCGAGATTGGCCTGCATCGCGTCCAGCTTCCGCAGCGCCTTCTCCTTGCGCTTGCGGTGCTTGAGCACGCCGGCCGCTTCCTCGATGAAGGCGCGGCGGCCCATCGGATCGGCGTGCAGCACGGAGTCCAGCTGGCCCTGTCCAACGATGACGTGCATCTCGCGGCCGATGCCGGAGTCGGAGAGCAGTTCCTGGATGTCGAGCAGCCGGCAGGTGTCACCGTTGATCTGGTACTCGCTGCTGCCGCCGCGAAACATGATCCGGGTGATGGTGACTTCGGCGTAGTCGATGGGCAGCGCGCCGTCGGAGTTGTCGATCGTCAGCGACACCTCGGCGCGCCCGAGCGGCGGCCGCCCGGTGGTCCCGGCGAAGATGACGTCCTCCATCTTCCCGCCGCGCAGGGACTTGGCTCCCTGTTCCCCCATGACCCAGGACAGCGCGTCCACCACATTGGACTTGCCGGAGCCGTTCGGGCCCACGACACAGGTGATTCCGGGCTCGAAGCGCAGGGTGGTGGCGGACGCGAAGGATTTGAAGCCACGCAGGGTCAGGGACTTGAGGTGCACGCCGCCGGACTCTACCTTTCGCGTTCGGTTTCACCCCTGAAGGTGCTGGGCACAACTGACGCCAATGGGATCAGGCCCCCCACCTGGCCCTGTGGTTCGGGCACGGTGGTGGGGAAAAGGGGTCGGGGGAGGGACCGGGGGAAGGCGAAGGAAAGAAAGAAGGGACGCCGGAGCGTCCCTTGCAGATCATGCGGGGCTGGAGTCGAGCGACGAGTGAGCGGGTCAGGTGAGCGCAGGCTCCGCCTGGGGTACGTCGATGTCGATGCTGCCGAGCAGCGAGTCTCCGTCGTGCTGAGCGGCGGCCGCGTTCAGCGCGTCATTTTCGGACTGAATCCGTACGAGCTCGGACTCGAGGTCCTGGACGCGCTGCTGAAGCCGTCGCATCTCGGCGAGGAGTCGCGGGTCGGAACCGCCGACGTAACCGAGAAGCGCCTTTGCCATGATGGATGGTCCTCCACACTGAGTGACCGACCGAAGCGGTGTGGGTCGTGAGGGAATCGCACCCGCGGATGTCCGGCAGCGACTGACAGTCACTGCGCTTACTACTGCCAACACTGCCAAACAGCTCAGGTGCGCGGGGCTTCCAGCGTCTCACCAAAAAGTTTGACGGTCAACACGATCACGCCCCGTATCGGCGGGCGCCCCGGTCCCCGCAAGGGACGTGGAGATCATCCTCATCTCCGAGCCTTCCACGGATCGCCCCCGTCGGCAACGCGTCGACGACGAATGCGCAGTTCCGACCATGTGCGGACGCTCGGAGATGTGATGAGTGCATGATCAGCCGATCGGTCACCGCATCCCGAATCCGTCGTAGCCACCGCGCGGTGTGCCCCAGATCTCTGTCACTCCGTCCACCCGGCCGGGCGTGTCGGAGGAGCGCAGCCAGTCGAGCAGCCGGTGGCAATTCTCACGTTGACCTTCGGCGACCACCTGTACTCGCCCGTCGTCGAGGTTGAGCGCGAAGCCGACGACCCCGCCGATCTCCAGAGCGTTCTCCCTGGTGAACCAGCGGAAGCCCACTCCCTGCACACGGCCGCGCACCCAGGCGGTCAGACGGACATCTTCATTCATGCGTGAACGCTAACCGGGCGGGCACTTTCGGGACACATCGCCCCCCTGACCCCATGGCGTACAGTCGCGCAGCAATGAACTCACCCATTTGGGTGGGTAAGGGATGATCTTGATCCGGCAAGGAAGGCACGCTCCGATGGGACGTCACCGTCTCCCCGCCGCGCCGCACAGCGGCGGCAAGCGCGGCACCGCCCTGCGCACCGGCCTGCTGGGCGTCTCGGTGGCCGTCGCCCTCGGCACGGCAGCCGTCACCACCGGCACGGTTCCGGTCGGCGGCTCCTTCCCCTATGTGGGCGTCAGCGGTACGGATGAGCCCACCGCGGAAGCCAGGGTCAAGGCCTCGCCCGACCCCGATGCGGCACTGCAGCAGCAGGGCGGCCTCGCGAACCTGTCCGGCCGCGCGTCCGCCGGCGCCGGCGCGGGCACCGCCTCCCCGAGCCGCTCGGCCTCCGCCTCCCCGTCGGCGTCACCGAGCCCCTCGGCGAGCCCTTCGGCGAGCGCCTCCCCCTCGGCCGCGCCGTCCGCCCCGCCGAGCGCCGCGCCCTCGCCGTCGATCACACCGGCCCCTCCCACCAAGGCCCCGCGCACGAGCCCGGCCGCACCGCCCGCCCCGGTCGCGCCCACCACCCCGGCGCCTTCCAAGAGCCCGGCGCCTTCCAAGAGCCCGGCTCCGGCACCCTCGGCCCCGGCGCCCTCCGCCTCGGCCACCCCCGAGCCGCGGCCGCCCCTGGACGGCCATTCCGCGGAGGAGGCCGCCGTAGTGGAGCTGGTGAACCAGGAGCGTGCCCTGGCCGGCTGCAGCCCGGTCCGGGCCAATCCGCCGCTCGCCTCGCTGGCCGGGGCCTTCAGCCTCGACATGGCCACCCGCGGCTTCTTCAGTCACGACGACCCCGACGGCAACACTCCCTGGGACCGCGCCACCAAGGCCGGCCTCTCGGGCCTCGGCGGCGAGAACATAGCCCGCGGCCAGGGTGACGCCGAGGCCGTGATGAAGGCCTGGATGAACAGCCCGGGCCACAAGGCGAACATCCTCAACTGCGAGTTCCGCACCCTGGGCGTCGGCGCCCACTTCGCCGCCGGCGGCCCCTGGTGGACCCAGGACTTCGGCTTCTAGAACCGGAGCCGGCCCGCGAGGGCTCAGACCGCAGCGGGCGCCAGGGCCGCACGGCCCGCGATGACGATGCGGGTCTGCTCGGCGACGCGGCGGCCCAGGTGCTCCGCGGTCGCGATGTCGGCCTTGTGGACGGCGTCCGGGCCCTCGTCGGAGTTGGTCTGGGCGGCGGCGCCGGCGAACACGCCGAGGCGGTTCAGGTCGTTCTCGGAGGCGGTGCTGGAGTTCCAGCCCGGCTTCAGGCCCAGGTTGATCCAGCTCATGCCGTGCTGCGCGGCCAGGATCTGGAAGAACTGCAGGGTGTGCAGCTTGTCGCCGCTCTTGGACGCCGAGTTCGTGAAGCCGGCCGCCACCTTGTCCTGCCAGGCGTCACCGAACCAGCGCTTCGAGCTGGCCTCGGCGAAGACGTGGAAGGCGCCGGAGGCGGTGCCCATGTACGTCGGGGAGCCGAAGACGATCGCGTCGGAGGCGTCGAGCAGCTCCCACTGCGCGTCGTCGATCTCGTCGACCTTGATCAGGTGAACGGTCGCCCCGGCGTCCGCGGCACCGCTGCGGACCGCCTCGGCGACGACGGCGGTGTGCCCGTAACCGGAGTGGTAGGCGATCGAGACGACGGGGGTGTGCGTGATTGCGGACAAGGCTGATCTCTCCTCGGGGAGGTTCTCGCCGCAGCACAGGACGTGGTGCGACGAGAGAAAGAGAATCACTAACTTTTAGAAAGCGCAACCCTCGGGTAAGCGCTGCAGGGGAGTACGCTGCCTGTATGGAGACCCCTGCCTGTACCGACGCCGCCGAGACCGAGCAACCGTTCGACGTCTTCGCGCGCGCCTGCCCGTCCCGGGAAACCCTGGAGCACGTCACCGGCCGCTGGGGCAGCCTCACCGTGGGCGCCCTGCGCGAAGGCCCGTGCCGCTTCAACGAACTGCGCCGCAGGGTGGAGGGCGTGAGCGAGAAGATGCTCTCGCAGACCCTGCACGCGCTGGAGCGCGACGGCATAGTCAACCGCGAGGCGCAGCCCACGAACCCGCCGCGCGTCGACTACGAACTGACCCCGCTCGGCATCGAGGTCGCGGACCGGCTGCTCGCGCTCATCCACTGTCTGGAGGGGAGCATGCCGGCGGTACTGACCGCCCGGGAGTCCTACGACGCCACGCGCGGCGGCCGCTGACAGCGCGGGCAGAAGTAGCTCGACCTGTTCATCCACGGGCGGCGGCGCATCGGGGTGCCGCAGCGACGGCAGGGTTCGCCCTCGCGCCCGTAGGCGTCGAGCGAACGGTCGAAGTAGCCGGACTCCCCGTTCACGTTGACGTAGAGGCTGTCGAAGCTGGTGCCGCCGACGGCGAGCGCAGCGTTCATGACGTCCCGGACATGTCCGAGGAGTTCCGCGCTCCGGGGGCGCGTGAGGTTGGCGGTGGGACGCTCGTAGTGCAGCCGGGCGCGCCACAGCGCCTCGTCCGCGTAGATGTTGCCGACCCCGCTGATGAGGGACTGGTCCAGCAGCGCCCGCTTGACGGTGGTCCGCTTGGCGCGCAGCGCGAGGTGGTAGGCCACCTCGTCGAACAGGGGGTCCAGCGGATCCCGCGCGATGTGCGCGATCACGTCGGGCAGCCCGTCGGACGTGTTCTCGTGCAGGGAGAGCCCGCCGAAGGTCCGCTGGTCCACGAAGCGCAGTTCCGTACCGGCGTCGTCGTCGAACCGCACCCGGATCCGCAGGTGCTTCTCGTCGGGGGCGTCCTCGGGCTGCACGAGCAGCTGCCCGCTCATTCCGAGATGCCCGAGCACGGACAGGTCCCGCTCCTGCAGGGGCAGCCACAGGTACTTCCCGCGCCGCTGCGCCACCCCGACGGTCTCCCCGCGCAGCCGCGCCGCGAAGTCGGCCCCGCCGCCCGGATGACGCCGTACGGCCCGCGGGTGCAGGACCTCCACGGCCTCGACGGTCCGCCCGGCCACCCAGCGCTCCAGTCCCCGTCGCACGACTTCGACTTCGGGCAACTCGGGCACGGTGCACCTCCGGTGGGAGTGGATCTGTCGTTCCCGGCGAGCGTACCGGCCGCCCCGAAACGAAACCGCCCGCCCCTGCAGGGCAGGGGCGGGCGGGTACATCCCGAAGGAAGCGTCAGGCGTCCGGCGCCGAGTCGGCGGGCGTCGGCACCCCGCCGTGGGGGGGGCGGGGCGGGGCCGGGGGGGCCGCCCGGGCCGGCGCCGCGCCGGGGGGGGCGCCCGCCC